>JBKGYS010000045.1:0-16866 GCA_046545955.1 Spirochaetales bacterium
CCGAGGGCGACTTGGGCGACCGAAAGGCCGCTCATCTGGACATTTGTGTCGGCGCCGACCGCTACAGCGTGGAAACCGGCAGCACACTGCTCGAGCGGGTTCGCCTGGCCCATACGGCGATTCCGGAAGTGTCGTACGACGAAATCGACACTCGTACCGAGTTTCTCGGGTACCCGATCTCCATGCCGCTGCTCATAAGTTCGATGACCGGCGGCAGCGCCGGCGGCTACGCGGCGAACAAAGAGCTCGCCGTCGCAGCGCAGAAAGCCGGCGTTCCCGTGGGAATGGGCAGTATTCGAATTCTGTTTCGAAAGCCGGAGGTTGCAGACCACTTCCGGCTGAAGGATTTCGCGCCGGACGTACCGGTGCTTGCAAATATCGGCGGCGTACAAACCCGCGAGCTCGATCACACGGAGCTTTTCGAATGGATACGCAAACTCGGCGTCGACGGCCTCGCGGTTCATCTGAATCCGGGCCAGGAACTATCGCAGGAGGACGGCGACCGGGACTTTCGAGGGGTGCTCGACGCCATTGGCCGGCTCTGCGACCGCTGTCCGGTGCCGGTTATCGTCAAGGAAACAGGCTTCGGCATCGGTCCCAACGTCGCCGCACGCCTGCTCGACGCCGGAGCATCCTACATTAACGTCGCAGGCGCCGGCGGAACCAACTGGGTGCAGGTCGAACGTTATCGCCTGCCTGAAGCGCTCGCCGAAGTCGCCGCGGAGTTCGAAAACTGGGGTATCCCCACCGGTATCCTGGTAAAGACTCTCGCCGATCGACGTATTCCCACAATCGCCTCGGGCGGGCTGCGTTCGGGAATGGACCTGGCTAAGTGCATTGCCCTCGGCGCGAAACTCGGCGGATTCGCCCTGCCGCTTATCCGCGAGGTAACCGAAGGCGGCAGCGACGCGGTAGTCGAGCGCATTAACCATTACCGGGCCGTACTGCGCACCGTCATGACGCTTACCGGAAGCAGTACGCTCGACGAGCTCGCCGATGGAAAGGCCTTTTACGATTCAGTATTCACGGATCTCGAGACGCAATACCTCACAACACAGTAGAGGCTCCCAGCTATGAGTGCATCGCAGGATTACACAGTGAGCGATACCACCGAGAGCCACGCTCCCCTTGTTCTCGGCCGAAAATTCCGGAACATGCCCCCGAAACAGCGGCTGGAGTATATCTCCGGTAGGCTGGGGCTGACCCCCGAAGAAGTTGCGACGGTCAGTGGTACACGAGATCTCTCGGACCTTTGCAATGTAATGGTCGAGTCGGCGGTCGGCCATATGGCCGTGCCCATGGGAATTGCCGGCGGATTCAAGGTTAACGGCCGGAATGTCAGTATCCCGATGGCGGTAGAAGAACCGTCGGTAATCGCGGCAGCCACGTACGCCGGCTCGCTCATAAGCCGAAGGGGCGACGGGTTCAGCGTGAGCAGCGACGATCCGGTCATGTGCGCGGAAATCTACCTGCGTAATGCACGGCTGCCCGCCGACGCGGCGGAGCTCGAGCGCCTGCGCCACAGAGTGCGCGAGGAACTCGAAACACCCTTAGCCGGAATGAGCGCCCGAGGCGGCGGATTCAGGGACCTGAAAGTAGATTCACTCGACGACACGTATTCGGCGGTTCGCCTTTACATCGATACCCGCGACGCGATGGGCGCGAATATCGTCAACACGGCCGCCGAGTCTGTTCGTGAGCTTGTCGCCGAATGGCTCGACGGGGAAAGCCTTATGGCGATTCTCACCAACGCCGCGGACACGCGTACGGCGACCGCACGTTTCAGTATACCCGTCGAGCACTGCGGCAGATCCGGTCGCGGTGGCGCCGAAATGGCCGAGCGTATCGTCGCGGCCAACACGGTTGCCGACCTCGATTACCACCGCGCGGTAACCCACAACAAGGGAATTATGAACGGGGTATCGAGCCTTGCGCTCGCCACCGGCAACGACACTCGCGCCATCGAAGCAGCGTGCCACGCGTACGCTTCGCGTGATGCGCGCTACCGGGCGCTTACCGAGTATTGGATCGACGACGGCCGGCTTCACGGCAGACTGACGCTCCCGCTTGCGTTCGGTTCGCTCGGAGGCGCGGTCGGTTTCCATCCGGCTACCCGATTCGCGCTCAAGGTGCTCGGCTCCCCGGACTCCACCGAGCTCGCCGGTATCGCCGCGAGTGTCGGGCTCGCCCAGAACTACGCTGCGTTAAGTGCCCTCGTCGGCGAGGGAATACAGCGCGGGCACATGCGCCTCCACGCCAACCGGCTCGCCTGGCAGGCAGGAGCCCGTGGAGACGAGCTGGAAAAGACGGCGGAGGAAATCGCTCGGGCGGGCCTGTACAACCAGCGCGCCGCCGCCGAGGCGCTTGAGCGCGTGCGCTCATCGCGCTAAAGTCGCCTACGCTATGCGTACCGCCTATGCCGAAGCAAGCCCGAGCCTCGCGCTTATCAAGTACTGGGGCAAACAGCAAAGCGGAGTGAACATCCCCGCGACGACGAGCATCGCAGTCGGTCTCGCCGCGCTGCGCACCCGTACAACGGTGCGCACGGCCGGAACTATCAATTTATCCCACACGCGGGACAAATCTCCCGGCTTCTCGGTGACAATCGACCGCGCCGCGCAGGATCCGGATCGTTTCACCGCGGTCATCTCCGCACTTCGAGCCCGCGCCCGCGAACTCGAACGCCCGCAGGCCGAAGACCCACTCGAAATAGACTCGCATAACAACTTCCCCACCGCCGCCGGAGTGGCGAGTTCGAGCAGCGGTCTGGCAGCACTTGTGCTCGCGCTCGACACGTACTTTGAGCTTGGACTCGACCCACAGGACGCGAGCCGCATTGCCCGTGAAGGCAGCGGAAGCGCCGCGCGCAGTGTCTACGACGGGTTTACCCGCTTCGACGCCGGGGCGAGTGCCGCCCGAAGGCTCTACCCCGCCCGACACTGGCCGGAGCTTCGCGTGCTCGTGGCTATAACGGATAGCGGACCGAAAACCACAGGATCGCGGTCGGGCATGAACCATACGCGCGAGACAAGCCCGTTTTACCGGCCCTGGGTCGACGACTCCGTCGCGCTTGCGGAAGCGGCCACGAAAGCGCTCGAGGCCCGCGACCTCGAAGCGCTCGGCACACACATGCGCGAAAGCTACCTTCGCATGACCGGGTCCATGCTCGCCGCATCACCGGCTGTTATCTATTGGAAACCCGAAAGCCTCGCGCTCATCGAGCTCTGCGCCCGGCTTCGCGACGAGGGGCTCGCCGCCTGGGAAACCATGGATGCGGGACCGCAGGTCAAGATTCTCACGACGCAGCACGACCTGGGCCGTGTTCGCGAAGCCGTCGAGCAATCAGGCGCTGTAACTCGCACCATAGAAAGCGCGGTCGGCGGTGAAATCGTCGCTCGCTCCGACCAAGCGCGCACCGGCGAGTCGAGACCCGCCAGTTCCGACCGGAAATCTGTCGAGCCGGGCTCGACAGCCGATTCGTCGCGACCCGGTGCAGCACCACAATGAGTTCCGGTCGTCGAATACTCGAAGTCCCGGGAAACCTCCTTCTCGCCGGCGAGTACGCGATTACCCTCGAAGGGTACTCCGGCGTAACATTTGCCGCCGGGCCGCCGGTACGCGTGCACATGGACCCCGCGCCGCAGTTCCGCCTGCGCGGGCGCTTCGGCCGGCAGGGTGCCCGCTCGGGCCGGACCGGCAGCGTAGCCCAGGCCGGGGCCGTACCGACTGACAACAGCGTCGAGGACAGCCCGGTCTTCAGCGCCGCGCTTGCGCTCTTCGGCGACCGAAGCCGCTTCGCCGCGATCGCCTCGCGTGCGACCGACTCCGGCTCGGCAGCGAACGCCGTCGGTCGCCGGGCCGCGTTCGAATCCGCCGGCGTTCTGCCGCCGGTGGCGATTACCGTCGACTCGAGCGGCCTTTTCACGCCGGAAGGGCGAAAACTCGGGTTCGGCTCGAGCGCCGCGGCGACCGTAGCTACCGTCGCCGCGCTTCTCGCTGCGGTCGATATCGATCCGGTAAACGAGCGCTCGCTTACCGCGATGCTTGCCACCGTCGCACACCGCGATTTGCAGGGTGGCGCCGGCAGCGGGTACGATGTCGCCACGAGCTGTTTCGGCGGCGTCGGGCTCTTCACCGGCGGCGAGCGGCCGACCTACGAGCGAATCGATGCAGGCTGGCTTCCGCCCTTAGGCGTCACGAGCGGCCCGAGCGCCGAGTCGAGCGCGGGCGCCGTCGCGCGCTTTCGATACGCCTTGGAAACCGACACGCCGCACATGAACGCGCTACTCGAGCAAAGCAACCGGGCCGTCTCAGCTATTGCCGCAGCGCGCGAATGGGACGACGGGCGGCGCGCGTTCGAAGCGGCCCGAGATGTCGGAATGCGAATCGGAGAGGCGATAGGTGTTCCCGCAGCCGTGGGCCCCGAATACGTGTACGGAGGCGACCCGGGCGACTGCGGAAAGCGATTCATGAAAGCGCTCGGGGCGGGCCGGGAAACCATCGGCCTGTTACCCTATCGTTCCGATTGCCGCGAAACACGCGTACCGCGGGATACGGAGGGTCTAAGGTGGGCGTAGGACACCGTGCCGGCGGAGGACACCACATCGGCGCCGGAGACACGATGGGCAAAGGCTACGGAAAGCTGCTTCTTTTCGGCGAGCACGCGGTTGTACACGGACATCCGGCGGTCGGCGTCGGCTGCAACCTCTACACCTCGTTGGTTTTTAAGGTTGATGTTTCCCCGAACCGGTCGGGCAGAGCCGGAAGGCTCCACGACGAGCCGTGCTCGGTTTCAGCGGGAGGACGGAGCCTCGCCGTACACGGGATCGAGCCGGGCGACCGCGATTCGATAGAAGCAGCGATAGCTCGCGGACTCGCCGCGGGTGGCCCTTCGGCGCGCTTACCCGAGGCGGCGAACACCATTGTGGTAGACAGCACCGTGCCGCGCGGCGTCGGACTCGGCTCATCGGCCGCGCTCTGCGCGGCAATCGCCGAGGCGATATGCAACAACGGCGCCGACGACGCGCCGCCGGACGCCGCTCGGTCGGATTCCCGATACCTTGCGAGAAGAGCAACGCTCGCTCACGAGATCGAACACTTGTATCACGGAAAGCCGAGCGGCGTGGATACCGCCTTGAGCGTATACGGCGGAATACGCGCGTTTGCCCGCGGCGAGGGAGCCGAATCTCCGCGCGGCGGGGCCGGCGCCCGTTCATGGCCGCTGTACCCCGCCGGGGACAGCCCGGTGACGTTTCTCTACGGCTACGTGCCGCGGTCGGGTAACACCCGGACCCTTGTCGGACGAGTTTCGCAGGCGCTCTCGCGGGGAGATCGCGACGCGGTCGAGCGGATCGCCGAGCTTGGCGGGCTTTCCGAGGAGGCGATCGCGGAGCTCGACGCTCGAAGGCCCGACGCGAAGGTGCTCGGTTCGCTCGCATGGCGGGCGCAGGCGGCGCTTTCGGCGCTCGGGCTTTCGACTCCGGCGCTCGACAGGGTGCTCGCCGCCGGCCGCCGGGCGGGTGCGCGGGGCGGGAAGTTGAGTGGGGCCGGCGGCGGGGGGGCCTGGTATCTCCTGTTCGACGATCCGGATCGAGCCGAAGCCGGACGCACCGCGATCCGCGAGGCGATCCCGGATACCCCTGTGTTTACGATGCCGCTTGTCACTGCGAATCAGACGTGAAACCGCCTGCCGAGCGGGATTCTCTTTCGAAGTGACCTGTGGTAGTAGATCAGAAATCCACCCACCGGTGAAAGCGCCGCCACGACAACCAGGGACCAGCCGGGAACGAGGCTGCCGGTCAGGTAGCAGCCGGTAATCATATCGAGCCCGACCACAACAACCGCCACCCCGGCGATAATCGTCGCTGCGACGTTCGCACCGTGCTCGGACATGCGCATTATGGCAACGGTAACGACCGACGCCGTAGCGCCCGCAAGCACGACAACCGGCACACCGATTACCAGCGACCAGCTTAAGTCGCCGTCGAGCGCGTCGAAAAGCACAAGTCCACCGATAGCGACTCCCACTTCACTCGCTGCTATGAGAATCGGACGTCCCCACGCGACGAGCGGCAACGTGGAAAACGCCCACACCACCGTCAGCGCTGCGATGCTGTAGACAATCCACGACCCTGTCTGCGGCAGGAGAAGACCGAGTACCGCGAGGGTAAGCGCGGGCGTTATGAATACGACAAGGAGAATCTGCTTTGCAAGCAGTCGCCGGGCGTCGAGCGTGGTCGGATAGTTGGCCGTGTCTCCCGCGTCGTTGCGCGGCCAGGGCTCCCGAGGCGCCGGGCGGGCGTCATCGGGCACACTCGCGCCGCAGAGGGGACACGAGGTCGCATCGTCTTCGAGCTTTACTCCGCATCGGTAGCAGTAGGCCATTCGGTATCCTGTCTCGAGGTATAGTTTGTTTCAAGCGCCACCGGCAGGCCGCGGGAAACCATCAACCTGAAGAACTCTCGTTCCAGACTCCTGTCGCTGATAAGCGACCCGAAGGTAATCGAGATCTCCTCGCCGCGGCTGATAACGCCGCAATTCGTTCGCGCCACCGGGCTCGGGGGAGGCACGAACTCTACACCGGTAATTTCGCTGTCGAGCAATCCGGGAAGCGAGAAACGACCGAGATTACTCAGGCTGCCGGAAAACTGGGGTTCGTTCACCCGCTGGTAGACGTAGGAAAGCACGCGGTCTTTGAGGGAACGAGGCAACAGCCGAAGAATCGGATGACGCTCGCTTCCGATGTTTCGCCTCAGGTGCCGTGAAAGCTCCCTGCGGTCGAGCCCGAGTTCCATTTGCCGTGAAATCCGGTGGGCGGCTTCCTCTAACGAGTACGTTCCAAGCCGTGGGTCGATTTCCGGATCTACGTAGAGAAAGAAGTTTCGCATGGTTTCGGATGGGAAAAACTGCCGGAGGTTAACGGGAACAAGAATCCGGATCGGTTGCTTCTTCGTACCGCTTTGTTTCATGACTTCGGCGAGCGCAAGCGTGTGGAACGCAACAAGCAACGACGTGAGCTTCACGCCGATGCCTCGTGCAAGCCCGGACAGCTCGCCGTACGGCACGCGTCCGGTTGTCACGAAGTATCGACTCGATACCGGACGTCCGGAAAGCCGCCAGGCCGGCTCCTTACGGTGAAGCACCGGAATGTCGGGCCGGTAGTAGTCGTGGAAACTGTCGCGACCTTCGCCGGCTGTCGGCAGGTGATCCGGGTCGAGCAGGTCCGTCTCGTCCAACGGTACACGTTCGCCAAGGGTTTCAAATAGATACTCGGCTACGAGACTGCGCAGAAATCGCAGCGCGCCGGCACCGTCGGTGAGAATGTGAGAGACCTCGAGCGCAATCCGGTTTCGATACGCGCGCACTCGGTAGAGAAAGCGGTTTGCCCCGCGCAGTCGAAAATCTATGTTGGGATGACGGCTGTCGGGCATGACGCGCGGTCGCGCGCGGTTAGTCTCCAACAGATACCAGAAGAAGCCTCGGCGAAGCTCAACCTGAAAGTACGGAGTGCGCCGCGCGATTCGCTGCAGCGCTGCGTCGAGACGGGCGAGGTCGACCATTTCCTTGAGTGATACGCTTATGCGGAAAACCGTGGTATGGCGTCGTCCCGCGATCGCGGGGAAAATCAACGCTGCGTTATCGAGTCGGAACCAGGGCGCTTCGGGGTTGCTCACGTGAGCGGCAGTGTATGCGTCCGGACACCGGATTTGCAACGAGGCTACGTTTGCCCGATCGCGAGCCATCATTGCAACGGTGTGGTAATGCCATTAGGCTCAATCCTATCCTTGGGGAGCCCGAAACGTTCATGCCGTCACACATCAGCCACTATCTATTTGCGTCGGACCTTGTGAGCCGCTGCCTGACCGAGGCTGATGCCGCGACGATCACCACCGCTTTCGACGCGTTTCTGACCCTTGGGGCCCAGGGGCCGGATCTTTTCCTTCACAACCGAAGGCGAAAACCTTCGGGGCTAACCTACGGCATGATACTGCATCGTAAGTCGGCCGGACGCTTCTGCGCGTCGCTGGTGCATAGCAATCGCCTCAAACCCCTTATCTCCCCGGAGGGCGCGTACACGATCGGCTGGATCAGCCACGTTGTGCTCGACCGTATCCTTCACCCCTACATTAATTACCGCGCGGGTTGGGTTATTCCGAATCACCCGGAAACCTACCGCTACCGGGTGAACCACGTCTTTCTCGAACGCACAATCGACGTCATGTTGCTTCGAGCGAGACGAAACATGGATCCCGAAGCGTTCAATTTTGCTTCGAAGGTCGAGGTCGATCAGCAGCAGGCCCGCGGTTTGTTCGCGTCGGTGCGGGAGGCGCTGGTCGCGGCCACGAAACGCGCCGAGAACGATTCAGATCTGGGTCGAAGAATTCGCAACGCGTATCTCGACGCGCTCGACTATTATCGCGCGATTGACCGCCTTGACCGCAGTCGGGCACGGGTGGAGCTGGAGCGCTCGGAAGAGGAATTGCCGTTCTGGCTCGGCATATATCACCCTATTCGCCTGCCCGAGGATATCGATTTCGGAAACCGCGCGCGCGAGCCGTGGCGCCATCCGTGTTCCGGAGAAATCTACTCCAACGAAAGTATCGACGATATGTACGAACGCGGCCTCGACCTTGCCGAGGGATTGATTGGTCGGATGCAGGAGTCCTGGCGCGGAGCGCGGGAGTGCTTTGCCGGGACCGAAGCGTCGCTGGAGCGGCTGGTGGGCGACGGCGATCTCAGCGACGAGCGGCTCGAGGGCGACCCGTGCCGCCGCACCACGTTTTCGGTTCTCGACTTTCCACGCGCGCTGCGAGAGATAAGACGGGAAATTCTGGCTACTCCGAATAAGAAATATCACCCGCGCTGACATCGAACCTGCGCGAAAGGGCATCGCCTGAGGTGTTAAGGCCGTACACCGACAGGCCGAGCGCAAGGCCCGGCAGGATGGCCAGATGCGGCGCGTTGTCGAGATAATTTCGCGCCTCGCGCAGCATAAGCCCCCAGGTCGGCGTCGGTGGCTGGCTTCCGAGCCCGAGGAAACTCAGAGCAGCCTCGATCGTTATGCACAGAGCGAAGCTGCTTGTCGCGATAACAAGTACGTTCGGCATAACGTTGGGCAGCACGTGCATCGCCACGGTACGATACGCGGGTGTTCCGAGCCCACGGGAAACATCGACATATCCCTCCTGACTTACCGACAGGGTTTCGGCGCGAACGGTTCTTGCAAACAGCGGCGCGAACATTATCCCCAGGGCGACCGACACCTGGAGCGCTCCGCTTCCAAGCACCGCGATAAGCGCCACTGCGAGGAGAATACCGGGAAAGCTCAAGATTGCGTCTACCAGAAGCATTATCGTGGGGCCGAGTACACGTCGTTCGAGTCCGGCGGCAAGCCCCAGGGGAAGCCCGATAAGTGCGGCGAGCAATACCCCGCTGCCTGCGGTTGACAGCGCGGAACGGGCACCCCATGCGAGTCGGGTCGCGACGTCGCGGCCGAAATCGTCGGTGCCGAGAATGTGACCGGCGGCGCCGGGAGGCTCGAATCGGCGTTCGAGATTCTGCTGCACCGGCGAATACGGTGACACCACCGGCCCGAACACTGCCGCGGCGAGGATTAGAACAATGATAATCGTTCCGATTCTACTCATACGTAAAGCTCCGCGCTCGGCAGGCTCTCCGTTGAAACGGGCTCGCGCCGGGCCGTTCTACAACTGAAACGGGCTCGCGCCGGGCCGTTCTACAACTCGAGCCGGATCTACTACTCTATCGTAGTACGACGAAAGTCGTACGTGTCGAGCTTGGTATCCATGTGGAATCCTTCGACCGACTCGCGAAGCCCTATGTAGCGGTAATTGGTCCCGGTGAACACTTTCGGCACCTCTTCGGCCAGAATCTCCTGCGCATCCTCGTACAGCGCGTCCCTCTCGTCCCTGTCGGGAGTCCTTCGTGCCTCCCGCACGAGCGACCTGAATTGCTCGTTGCTCCAGCCGGTGTAGGAGTCCTCGCCGGTCATCTCACCGAATCGGCCGTCGGGGTCGAGCTTGCCGGTGTGTCCAATCACCGTCATATCAAAGTCACCGCCGCCGTAGACATCGCTTAGCCACGTCGACCATTCCACGAGATTCAGACTGATGTTGAATCCCACGTCTTCGAGCATTTGCTGATAGAGCTGCCCGGCCGTGACGTGCGGATCGTAATTCTGAGGAACGGTGATAACGAGTTCCTCTTCGAGCGCTGCATCCGACTCGTCGAGAAGCTCGCGCGCGCGGTCGGGATCGTAGGGGTAACGACCGGAAAAGTCCTCATAAAACGGATCACCGGTATCCAGAAACGTACCTCCGACTTCACCCCCGCCGTACGCTATATCGAGAATCTGTTGCTTGTTCACCGCATGCGTAACGGCACGCCGTACGTCCGGGTCGTCGAACGGCTCGCGACGGTTGTTCATGGACAGGACCATAACAAGGCTCGAGAGGCTTTCGTCGAGTCTCGAATTCTCGTTGTCCTCGATCCGTTCGATATCCTCGGGATTCACAATATCGATCACGTGAAACTGACCGTTGAGAAGCCCCTGAAGTTGAACCGACGGCTCTACCACTATATTGAAGCGAACTTCGGAAACGTGCGGGGCATTTTCCTTCCAGTAGCGGTCGTGCCTCGCGAGCGTTATACGGCTGTCGCGCACCCATTCGACGAATCGGAACGGACCAGTTCCCACCGGCGCTACACCGAAATCGTGGTCTACCTCGATCAGCGATTCCGGAAGGATGGCAGCCCATCCTGAACCAAGCGCGGCAAGAAGCGGGGCGAAGGGTTCGCCCATGTGAAATCTGACCGTATATTCGTCGACGCGTTCGACGCGCTCGAGCGGACCGAAGTCATCACGATTTGGTGCGGAGACATCGCCGTCGAGCATTCTGTCGAATGTCGCCACAACGTCGTCGGCGGTAAACGTATCTCCGTTGTGAAACACGACGTCTTCTTCGAGGTAGAACGTCCACTCGGTGGCATCGTCGTTGACATCCCAGTCGTGCGCCAATGCGGGTACGATTTCACCGTTCTCGTCCGGCTCGACAAGCGTATCGAATATGCTCCTCGTCACCTGGAATGTGAGCGTGGCCGGCGAGGCTTGAGGATCAAGCGTATCGGGATTACCACTCATCGCAACACTGAGGGAATCGGTTTCCTCTTCGGCGGTTCCCATTCCGGTCAGCGGAATCGTTATGGCGGCAGACAATAGCGTGCCAATAGCAATTAGTCTTTTCATGTTTGCTCTCTTGATTACCCTAAGTATTATTTGCTCACCGATCTTCTTCCAACCACGGGTCCCACACGCTTGCGTCGGGCGAGTGCCGAATGCGGGGAACCGAATCCACGAGAACACGAGTGTAGGCGTTACGCGGCGATTGGAACAGCGTGTTCCGGTCGGTAACCTCCAGAAGCGTTCCGTCTTTCAACACTCCTACAGTATCACAAAGGTCGGTGACCACCGAAAGGTCATGACTGACAACGACAATGGTCAGGCCCAGCTCGTCGCGTACCCGCCGGACAAGTGAGATAATCTTCGCCGATACGCTTGCGTCGAGGCTGGCGGTCGGCTCATCGAGCAGGAGCAGCTTCGGCGAGGCGGCCAGAGCTCGCGCTATGCATATCCGCTGGCGTTGTCCGCCGGAAAACTCGGCGGGACGTCGATCCGCATCCTCGGCGGCGAGTCCAACGCGTTCGAGCAATGCCTCGACCTCGCCGCGATATCGTCGTTTCACGGCGAGACCCGGCGGTGGATTGTCGAGCGAGTGAAGCACATCCCTGGCGTGACATGCTTCCGCGATGCTTGTGCCTATGGTAAGTCTCGGATTGAGGGTCCCGCTCGTATCCTGAGGGACAATCTGCCTGAGGCTGCGTTCTCGCCGTCGGGCTTTCATTGTCGAAAAGGGAGAGCCCGGGAGGCGCTGCAAATCCACTCCGTCGCATAAGATAGTTCCCGCGGAAGGCCTGACGTACCCCGCGGTAGCGCGTAGTACCGTACTCTTCCCCGCCCCGCTTTCTCCGACAAGCCCGAAGGAACCGCCGGGATCTACGCTGAACGAGACGCCCGAGACAGCGGTGAACGCTCGTGAGCGCATGCCCTGCCGATAAACGACCGATAGCGAGTTTATCGAAAGACCTCCCGAGCTCACAGGTCACCCGCCTGTTCGAGACCCGCGCGAACCGCGGCGACGTGACAGGCCGCCCGGGAGTCCACCTCGTACTGCAGCAGGGCCGGTTGTTCTTCCGTGCAACGCTCGACCGCCGCCGGACAGCGCGGATGAAACGGACATCCCGACGGTATCGCCCGCAAAGCGGGCGGAGCACCGGGTATGGCCAGCCGCGGCTTACCTGAAGTATCGCTTCCAATCGAAACCGATGGGCTCGAGCGCAGCAACGCCTGCGTATACGGGTGTCGGGGTCGGGTAAAGAGCGTTTCGCGCGATGCCTGCTCTACAACTGTCCCCGCGTACAGCACACTGACCGAGTCGGCGTACCGCTCGACAAGCGCGAGGTCGTGACTTACCAAAAGAACGGCCAGCTTCATATCGCGGCGTAGTTCATCGATCAACTCGAGTACCGACCGCTGTACCGTCGGGTCGAGCGCGGTTGTGGGTTCATCGGCCACAAGGAGCTTCGGTCGGCAAATAACGGCGGCCGCAATCGCGACGCGCTGCGCCATCCCGCCCGAAAGCTCGTGGGGAAACCGACGCAGTATCGATTCTGCGGGTTTCAAACCCACCCGGTCGGCGATTTCGCGTGCCCGCTCACGCGCGGTGCGCCACGAGCAGGCGGTATGAAGCCTGAGGGTCTCGGCGACCTGCGTCCCCACTCGAATAGACGGGCTTAGATGGGCGCCCGGTTCCTGGAAAATCATTCCTACGGTTCCACCCCGGTAGCGATGCAATGCCCGCCCGTGAAGCGTGGAAATATCAACCCCATCTACAACAATAGATCCACCGGACAGCCTGATCCCCCATGGTCCAAGCCGAAGAATTGCGCGACAGGTCAGACTCTTTCCGCTTCCGGATTCGCCCACCAGTCCGTGTAACTCTCCCGGCTGCACCGAAATCGAAAGGTCGCGCACCGGCCGGAGCGGCCCGGACTCCGAGGGAATCTCGAGACTCAGACCCGATACCTGCAGCACCGGGCGTGGCACATTGCCCCCGGCCGAAGCGTGCTCGCCGGCGGACTCCGATTGCATCCGGCCCGGCCTCATGCACGGCTCCGTATTCGAGGTTCCGCGAGCACGTACAGCGTGTCCGCGAGAAAATTAATCAGCGAAAACCCTATTGCCACGAGCATGACGCCGGCCTGCACTACTGGAAAATCACGCTGAAATACCGCGTTGAGGATAAGCCTTCCGAGACCCGGCATCGAGAATACCTGCTCGATAATAATCACGCCCCCGAGCAGATAGCCGAGTTGTACGGCCGCGACGCTGATCACCGGCAGCAGAGCGTTCGGAAGCACATGGCGCCACAGAAGCCGGCCGCCCGACACGCCCCTCGCGCGAATCCCCTCCACATACCCGCTTCGAAGCTCCGCCCGGACACTGCCACGTACCACGCGCGAGAGCAACGCGGCACGCGATAAGGCGAGAGCAACGGAGGGCAGCACAAAGTGAGCGGCGGTATCGGCGCCGAACAACGGAAACACCTGAACGTACACCGAAAATACCAGGAGCAGAATAATCCCCGCCCAGAAGTCGGGAACCGCAAGCCCTACGTGCGAGAACACATCGAGAACGCGGTCGGATACTCCCCGATATTTCATTGCCGCCCGCAGCCCCAACGGTATAGATACGGCGATCGTCAATATGAACGCAGAACCGGCGAGAGCGAGGGTCAACGGCAGACGCTCGCCGATCATATCCGCAACCGGGCGATTCTGTATCAGGGAGCGACCAAAATCACCTCGCAGCACGCTTGCGATCCACTCGGTATACTGCTCGAACAGGGGCCGGTTCGTGCCCATTCGCTCGCGTATTTCGAGTACGCGCTCGGCCGAGGCATCCATTCCGGCGACGATCGCTGCGGGATCCCCCGGGATTATCCGTACAACCACAAAGCTTATGGTAGCCACGATAAGTGCCGTAACAAACACCCGGGCCAGCCGCCGGGCGAGACTGTACATAATCTCGAACATATCTCAGTTCGTTCGGTTCGCCTGAAACCGGGCAACTGACCACACCACGAGCCGGCGAGGCAAAAACCGGTTCAAAAGTATAAGTACCCGGAACACGAGCCCATAAACAGCTACCCGTCTTCCGCGCATCATAGCGTCGTAGCCGTACTGCGCTACTTTACGCGCGGTCGGCATAAGCCGATTGTTGAGCGATGTACCCGCAGCTATACCGGCCGATTCCTGAAAGCCGCTGCGTGTCGGTCCGGGGCACAGTGCCGTAACCGATACGCCGCTGCCGCGTACCTCTTCGGCGAGGGCCTCCGAGAATGAAAGGACGTAGGCTTTCGTTGCGTAGTAAACCGCCATCATCGGCCCGGGCTGAAATCCCGCCACGCTCGAGACATTCATGACGAATCCTCCCCCGCGACTGATCATCGAAGGCAGGAGCAGGCGCGTCAACTCGGTCAATGCCTCGATATTTACCCGCATCATCGCACGATTTGTCTCCCAGTCGGAGTCGACGAATCGACAATGGTCTCCCAGCCCGGCATTATTGATCAGGGCTTCGATCGTGATATCGCGATCGGACAGGTGCTCGACAATGCGCCGCGCGGCGTCCTCCCGGGAAAGATCGAACGGAACGGTCGCCACCGATACAACCGTCGAAAGCTCGCGTTGCAATTCCTCGAGGCGATCCTCGCGCCGCGCTACGAGTACAAGATTCCACTTATCCCGGGCCATTACCCGAGCCAACTCGCGACCGATTCCGTCGCTCGCGCCGGTTATTAACGCCGTATCGCGCGGCATGCCCACTCCTTGAAATCCATGCGCAGAGCATACACTATGGCTCAACAAATCGCGACCGCCCTGGACCATGAACGTCGCGTTTGCTGGATTAACGCCGGTACCGACTGGTATTGTTTCGATACGTTGACATTCGCACCGAGTGGCGAGAAAGTAATCGGGGACTCATAGAATGAGGGGGAACGGTTTTGGCACTATTGAAACGCGAGGAAATAGAGAGACTCATGCTCAGCAATACGCCGAGCGCGGAGCTATTTATTCGGGCTATGGTTATCGGGGCGATCCTGACCGCGGTCTTCGGCGTTATTGCGGCTATCGGGTATTTCCCTGAAGGGGATATCGTACCATTTTTCCTGTCGCTGCTTGTCTTCCTGTCGCTGTGGACCTTCGGGGGGCTTATTCTTCGCAGTGAATACGCGTTTATTTCGCCTAACGACTCGTTTACCACGTTCAGAGCACCGCTGCTGTCCACGCTCACGTTTATCGTCATAATCGCAACGTCCGTGTTCCTCTATCAGAGCAGCCCTGCGGTGTTCTGGATGGAGCCGATGATGGAAGTGACATTTGTGTTGCCCGTGATAGTACTCGTGGTCGGCAGCTTCCTGTTCACGCTCGCCTTCAGAAAGATGTACCTCGCCTATCTCTTCCGAAACACCGATCTCGACTTCTACGAACTCGCCCACGCGAACGAGCTCAATCGAAAGCTACACCTGTTCTGGGAATATACTCGCCGATACGAAGAACCGCTGTACCTCGGGTTGATAAGCATCCACGCCGGGCAAAGCGTGCGGTTTAAAGAGCGACAGCAGATCCTCGAACATATCTACAAAGTTCTCGCAGACGCGGTGCGCAAGGCCGATACGATGGGGCAGCTCAATTCTCGAACGATCTGGCTCATTCTTTCCCGGACAATGCCGGAGGAAGCTCATATACCAATGCAAAGGTTGCAGTATGAACTCGACCGCGATGAGACCTATCAACAGCTAAGACGCCAACACGATCTTACCATAAATTACGCTCTGTCGGGCTATCTGGATCAAATGGACGGTCCCGATGACCTTATCTCTTTCGCGCGAGAAACCCTGGAAGAGGCCAAGGAAAAAAATGAGCTCATCATACGGGGTGTCCCGGAACAGCGGAACCTCCTCGGTAACTCTGTAGAGGCTAGCGGTAAGAACGCGGCTGAATAATGCCTTTCGCACGGGGCAATACGACATAGAAGCTTGTCCCGAGCTCCTCGGACGTATCGAAGGAGATATCGCCTCCGTGCACCCTCGCGATAAGACGAGCGACATAGGTCCCGATACCCGAACCACCGGGTTTTCCCGAGGTCACGTAGCGATCGAACAGTCGTTCGCGGATCTCCTCCGGAACGGAGGTTTGGTTGTGGATGACGACACGGAACCATTCGGGCTCGCTCGCCCCGTCGGTGCCGGCATCCTCAATACGAACGCTGACCGTACTTTCGGCGGGCGCCGCTTCTATTGCATTTCTCAGCAGATTCGCAAAAAGGTTGTCGAGATAGAGCTTTTCGCCGTCGACTAACGCTTGCTCAACAGTACTCTCGACTCGTATCGTAACATTCCGGTCGGTCGCAAGCTGATTGAGTTCCGCCACCACCCCGTCGATTACGCTTCGAAGGGCTATCTCGACAGGATCGAGGACGTACTGGCCCTCCTCCATACGAACAATGTCGACGGATGTACTCAGCATTTCATTCAGTTTGTAGCCCGACTCCAGGATAATCTGGACAAGCTGTTGCTGATCGTCCGGGAGCTCATATCGTTCGAGAAGCTGGGCTGCTCCGAGGATACCGTTAAGAGGATTCCGAAGATCGTGCCTGATAATGCGTTCGACCTGTTGTTTCACCGACTCCACGCGCTTGCGCTCTTCTATCTGCTCGTTCAGCTG
>JBKGYS010000046.1:0-16730 GCA_046545955.1 Spirochaetales bacterium
AAAACCACGTTCACCCAGGCGGTGGGCCTCGTGTACCTTTTCGCACAGATCGGGATATTCGTTCCCGCCCGGGACGCGAAGATCGAACCGGTTGATGTTCTCGATACGCACTTCCCAACCGCGGAGCACGGCAGCCTCGAAACCGGCAGACTCAGTGACGAAGCAGAACGCCTCTCCGAAATCGTGGACAACATCACCCACGACAGTCTCATTCTTCTCAACGAGAGCTTTGCCAGTACCAGCCCGCACGAGGCGGTTTCGCTCGCCGGAGAGCTGCTGAAGGTACTCGCGGAGGTGGGAGTACGCGGTGTATTCGCAACACACCTTCATGAGCTCGCTCACCACGCACGTGACTTCGGCAGGAGCGTGGCGCCGCTCACCGCTGAAGCGGTTGTCACGGACGATACCGCGTTACGCACCTACCGAGTCCGCGAAGGGACTCCTACCGGAAACAGCTTCGCACGCGATGTTGCGGTGAAACATGGATTGAGCTACGAGCAGATGAAGTCCCGACTTCGCGCGCGGGGCGTGGATATTTAGCCTGCTACGCCTTATGCGAAACGCTTAGAACAGTTCGTAGCGGCGTACCTCGCTCAGTTCAACGAGCGCCCGCACCCGTACGTAGTAGTCTCCCTCGCGCATCGTCAGCCGAGGCGGATCCTTAAGAAGAACCCGGGCGCTTATGTGGGCAGGGCGCGAGCGATACCGGCTGCGGGCGTGGTTGTGGACCGCATCGACAATGGCAAGCTCAAGGGCCGTTTCTTTCGCTTCCGGACCGCCAAGAATGCTCGCCTGTCCGGCCCCCTCTCCGCGGGGAATGCCGGCACCCGTATACGCATCCCGGTAGCGCGCCTGCTCGGAATCGAGATCGTAGCGGAGATTGAGAATGATCCGGTTTTCGGACCTTCGACTGTCGATCACCGACAGCGCCGGATCTCCCCACGGAAGCTCGAGACGAGGCACAACCTCATGCCGACGTTCCACACCCCGAGCAGGCGCCGCCGGCGTATACTCTACATCGTAGCCGTAGAGCATGCCCGAAAACACGCGCCGCGAAAAGTCGAGCGCTCTGCTTACCGCATTATCGCGATCAAATGGCGCAGTCCCCTGTTCGGGGGTGACAAACGGCTCGAGCTCACTCCAGTACTGCACCTGCAGGAATCCGTCGGAAAAGAGGGGAAATGAGGAAACCAGGCAAAAGAGCGTAGCCGTCACAACAGCCCGAGCACCATCCATAGTCTTCTACAAGTATCGGACCGCGGAGGTATCGAGCTTATACCCGAATCGCCGCTCTGCGTACCTCGCTACTGTCGGCCGGAAAACACCCGAATAGGATTAATGCCCAGGCGAATAACCAGATAGGCAAACGCGACGACAAAGCCCGCAAGATGCGTCAGATGTGCTACGCCGCTTGCCGGAGTGCTGAGTCCGCGGAAGAGCTCGAGCGCGGTAAAACCAATGACAAGCGCCGGCGCCTTTATCGGGACAATAGCAAAAAGATAGATCGTCGAATCCGGGAAGAAGGTCGCGTAGGCGAGAAGCACGGCGAAGACCGCCCCGGAAGCGCCCAGAAGCTGAATAGAAATGGCTCCGCTTAGCAGGTAGAGCACGAGCGACAGAACGCCTGCGATAAAGCCGGATACGAGGTAAAACGCCAGAAACTCGGTGGAGCCGAGCCGATATTCGACCTGTGTACCAAAGATGAATAGACCAAACATATTAAACAGAATGTGCGTGTAGTTGACCGGCGAATGAACGAACATGTAGGTGAACGGCTGCCAGAACATGCCGCCCCGCGTAGTCTCTACCGGATTCATCGCGAGTACATTCGTCAGTCCTGAAGCGAAACTCGTAGCCGCGAAAATCAATACATTGGCTGCTACGATCCAGAGGACGGCGTTATAGTGCGTATAACGAAACGGGCGGCGTAACACGGATCGACTTCTCATGTCCGATAGAGTACGCGAAGAAGGAAGCGGACGGCAAGTACGCCCCCTGCGCACCCCGGACGGTGGGCGCAGGCGCCTTGGACATTTCGGGGGATTTTGCATTATCTTCGGGTAGCCGTGAGCTTTACCCAGGAACAGTACTATTTTCCACTTGAACGATACATCGCGCCCGACCGCATGGAGCGCGTGCGCAGGTTCGCCGAGCGCTCGGAAACACCGTTTGTCGTCATGGACCTCGAGGCGCTGAGCCGGCGGTATACACAGTTTGCAAGCAGTATGCCGTTCGCCGAAATCTACTACGCGGTCAAGGCGAATCCTATGGACGAAGTTCTTGAACTGTTGCGCGATCTCGGCTCGAACTTCGATGTTGCCTCCCGTTACGAGCTCGACGTACTTCTGCGTCTCGGCGTTGCACCGGAACGGATGAGCTGCGGAAATACCATAAAGAAACGGCGCGACATTGCCTATTTTTTCGAAAAAGGCGTGCGGCTGTACTGCAGCGACAGCTTCGAGGATCTGCAGAATATCGCCGAGGTGGCGCCGGGTTCGCGCGTGTTTTTTCGCCTTATCACCGAGGGCATGGGAAGCGACTGGCCGCTGTCTCGCAAGTTCGGCGCGCACTCGGATGTACTCTATAACCTTGCTCTGCGCGCGCGTGATCTGGGACTTGTTCCCTATGGCCTGAGCTTCCACGTGGGAAGCCAGCAGCGGGACATTGGGCAATACGACGATGGTATCGCCAGGGCCAAATACCTGTTCGACTGTTTGCGCGAGGAAGGCATCGACCTTGAAATGCTCAATATAGGCGGTGGATTTCCCGCAAACTACGTCGATCCCACGTTTCCGCTCGAAACATACGCAAGCGAGATCAAGCGATTTCTGCACGAGGACTTCGGAGAGGATCTCCCGCGCGTGATCGTCGAGCCGGGCCGTGGACTCACAGCCGACGCCGGCGTACTGGTAAGTGAAATTGTGCTCATTGCAAAGAAAGCCCGGAACAGTCTCTATCGCTGGGTGTACCTCGACACGGGACTTTTCGGGGGGCTCATTGAAACCCTCGGCGAGGCGATTCGCTACCCGGTATTTTTCGACCGCAAGGGCCAGGCGGAGGAGATAATCCTCGCCGGACCGACCTGCGACAGCATGGATGTAATGTACCAGCACTATCGCTACCGCATGCCGAGCAGCGCCGTAGCCGGTGACAGGGCGTACTTTTTTGCCGCCGGTGCGTACACGCAGAGTTATAGCTCGGTCAACTTTAACGGGTTTCCGCCGCTCGCCTCGTACATACTTCCCTGAACCCTTTCGGAGACACAGACACAATGGCGCGAAAAAAGAAACGGGGTCGACCTCAGGATCAGTACGGACGCAAAGCCAAAGGAGAAGGGTTCGCCGCTCGCTCCGTGTATAAGCTCGACGAACTTCAATCGAGGCTTTCCCTTGTACGCACGGGTGAATCGGTGCTCGATCTCGGCGCCGCTCCCGGCAGCTGGAGCGAACGGCTGCTGGAGCTTGTCGGCGAGACCGGGCGCGTGATCTCGGTCGACCTGAGTGCGATCGCCAAAGTCGAGCGTGCCGGACGTACAGCCACGGTTATTCAGGGGGACTTTACCGAGGAGAGCGTCGTGGAACAGCTTATCGCCGTTGGCCCGTTCGACGTGGTTGTTAGCGATGCCGCGCCGTCTACCACCGGAAACCGCACCGTCGATACCGCCCGATCGGCGGGACTCGTCGAAAGCGCTCTCGCCCTCTGCCATTCGCTGCTTCGCCCCGGCGGCAACGCCGCGCTGAAAATCTTCCAGGGTGGAGATGAGCAGACCCTGCTCGCCGACATGCGATCGAATTTCGACACCGTCAAACAGCTCAAACCAAAGGCGAGTCGCGATGAGAGCTTTGAAACGTTTCTCGTTGGCCTGGGGTTTCGCGGCGGCGGGCCGAATATCGACGGCGCAGGCAGCGGCGGTACCGCTGCGACCGGAAGCGACGCCGAGGGTTAAGGCATACGTGGGCGCCGACGCGAAGCCGGGCGCGAGCTAACGCTACCCTTAGAGCCGACCCTTACACCTGCTGTGCCTCGATATCCGCGGTCCAGCTGAAGGTGATGTCCGGGTCAGCCTCACGGCGGCGGTCGAGCATCCACTGGTTTTCCGCCAGATAAACGGGATTTCCCGCACGGTCGTAGACAATCCGGTGTTCGTAGCGATCGAGAAAGCGATTGAGCCGCTCGGTATCGTCGCAGTGCACCCACGCGGCGCGGGTATACTCCACCGGCTCGAAGTGACACGATGCCTTGTACTCGTGCTCGAGGCGGTAGGCAATAACATCGAGCTGGAGCTGGCCGACGACCCCCACAATACGTTTGTTCCCCTGGCGGGCTGAAAACACCTGCGCGACGCCCTCCTCGGAGAGTTGATCGAGGCCCTTGTTAAGCTGCTTCGAACGCATCGGATCGGTGTTCACTACGTTCACAAAAATTGTCGGTGCGAACCTGGGGATGCCGCTGAACTGAATCCGCTCGCCTTCGGTCAGCGTATCGCCGATACGAAGCGTGCCGGTATCGTGTAGTCCCACGATATCGCCGGGGTACGCCGCGTCTATAATGCTTCGCTGCTGCGCCATGAACGCGGTCGGATTGGACGTTTTGAAGTTCTTGCCGCTTCGCACATGCAGATACTGCTTGTTGCGTCGGAAGATCCCCGAACACACCCGGAGGAATGCGATACGGTCTCGGTGCTTGGGGTCGAGGTTCGCGTGGATTTTGAAAATGATCCCCGAGAAGGACTCCTCGTCGGGTCGAACTTCGCGCTCGACCGCCGGGCGAGGCTGGGGCAACGGCGCGTGGGCGGCGAAAAACTCGAGCAGCTCGCGCACGCCGAAGTTATTTAACGCGCTTCCGAAAAACACCGGCGTCTGCTGCCCTGCGAGATACGACTCCAGGTCGAACTCCTCGTACACCTCGCGAATAAGCTCCACATCCTCGCGAAGCTGATTCGCAAGCGCCGAACCAACCTCGGCGTCGAGCTCCTCGTTATCCAATCCCGCTATCTCCTGCGTCTCGACGTCCTCATCGATAGCGTGCGGGCGAAACAGAAGCGTGCGGTCCTCGTGGATTCGGTACACACCCTTAAAATGATGGCCCGAGCCGATCGGCCAGTCCATCGGACAGACCTGAATATCGAGCTCCTCCTCTACCTGATCGAGTAGCTCAATCGGCGGTCGGCCTTCACGGTCGAACTTGTTCATGAAGGTGATAATGGGCGTGGTGCGCATACGGCACACCTTCGCAAGCGCCCGGGTTCTCTCCTCGACACCCTTCACCGAGTCGATAACCATGAGCGCGCTGTCGACTGCCGTAAGCGTCCGGTAGGTATCCTCGGAAAAGTCGGCGTGACCCGGCGTATCGAGCAGATTCACGCGCCTTCCGCCGTACATAAACCCCATAACCGACGTACTCACCGAGATCCCCCGTTCCTGCTCCATTTTCATGAAGTCACTCACGGTCGCCCGGTCGTTCTTCTTGCTCTTCACCGCCCCGGCAATATGAATCGCCCCACCGAACAAAAGCAGTTTCTCGGTAATCGTAGTCTTACCGGCGTCCGGGTGGCTGATAATCGCAAAAGTCAGCCGCTTCTCGATCTCCTGCTTCAATTCGTCTGTCGTCTGAGTATCGCTCATCGTTGTTCGTATTCCGCTACTGTGGTGTGTGGAGGTTCAGGATTGTTTTCAGGTTGATGGTTTGCCCGTCGGCCTGCCCGGCGTTTCGGACTACGCATAAAAGCGTACCGATACCTCGAGGAATACTCAATGGGGTCACCGCCGCCGAGTCCTTGTCGGATCCGACTAACCGCTCGCCGCCGGTCTGCTGCATGTGTACCTTCAACGCTATGCAGAATTATCGCCTTGGACAGAGTGACATCTTCGTAAGCCGTGTCGGGCTCGGCTGCTGGCAGTTTTCGCAGGGACGCGGAATGGTCGGCGGTTATTGGGACGCGCTACCGGCCGAGCGCGTACGCGAAATTGTGGCAACCTCGCTCGAAAACGGCGTAAACTGGTTCGACACTGCCGAAATATACGGTCGCGGTGCCTCCGAACAGGCGCTGGCCGACGCGCTTACCGAGACAAAGACCCCGCGGGATGCGTTCGCCATCGCCGATAAGTGGTGGCCGGCGCTGCGGTTTGCAGGCTCCATTTCACGCACGTTCCCGCGGCGCGAGCAAGCCCTCGGCGGTATGCGGGTCGACCTGCACCAGATACACCAGCCGTTCAGCCTTTCGTCCATCGAGCGACAGGCTTCCGAGATGGCTTCGCTTGTGACCACAGGGCGCGTGCGCGCGGTTGGGGTAAGCAACTTTAACGAGCGCCGCATGCGAGCCGCTCACGCGGTTATGAAGCGCGCGGGCGTTGCGCTCGCAACGAACCAGGTTAAATACAGCCTCATCGACCGAGAGATCGAACGGAACGGTATACTCGACGCTGCAAAAGAGCTCGGAGTATCCGTTATCGCCTATTCGCCGCTCGCCCAGGGAGTCCTTACCGGTAAGTATCATGGACAGGCGGATATCCGCGAGACCGCCGGACCGCGGAAACACATGAAGCGATTCAAGCCGAAAGGCCTCGAGGCTACACGGGCGCTTGTAGGCGAGCTCGAGAAGGTCGCCACCGTGCACAACGTGCGCCCAAGCCAGATCGCGTTAGCGTGGATCGTTCAGCGACACGGACAGCAGATCGTCACCATTCCGGGGGCGAGTTCAGTCGGACAGGCGCGCGCAAACGCCGAATCGATGAGAGTATCGCTCAGCGAAGAGGAGCTTGAAACGCTCGATTCGCGAGGCCTTGAAGCAGAGTCGCGTCTCGCTCGGATATAGGAAGGCGTAGGGAGTTCCTAAGCCGTCGCGAGACCCAGTGATTGCATTTTACACGCATAACCGATAGGTATGGTCCGGCAAGGGGCCGACTGATTCATATGTACATGCACTCGAACCACCGTCGGGAACGTATAGGGCCGCCGTCCTATTCTCTTATGTCCGCAGGAGCCCTTGCCGTTTCGCTTCCCAACGGGCTCGTACCGTACGGAAACCCGGCGGTCGGACTCATTGCGCTCGTACCGATGTATCTTGCGTTTCGAAGCGCGCCGAGTATGCGCAACGCGGTAGCTGCGGGAGCCGTTTTCGGCTTCGCCTCGACGGCGCTCTCGGGATACTGGCTCGGTAATTTCGGGGACTTCGCCGTGTTCACACTCGGCGGCCCGATTGCCGGATACACCGCCTACAACATGCTGCTTGCGACAGTGCTGTATACGCTTATGCGGCTGCCGGCGCACATACGCCCCCTGGCGTTCAGCGCAGCGTGGACCGGCTACGAGTTGCTTAAAAGCACCGGCTATCTGGCGTTTCCGTGGGGACTCGCCGCGCACTCGTTCGGTGGTGTCGTTCCGCTCCTGCAGATTGCCGATATCACCGGCGTCTACGGTCTATCGTTTCTCGTGGTGTACGCGAACTCGAGCTTCGCCGAGCTCGCTGTCAGCCGGGCAGCCCGGCCGGGCCTGCAGATCGGCCCCTCGCCGCGGGCCCCGACGGCGCGAGCGACGGGCGCGCTTTCACAGTCTGTTCCGGTAGGAGCGACCGGCCCTGCACAGCGGATACTCGCGACGCCGGCGACCCGGCACCTTGTTATGGCCGCGGTCCTGTTCGCGGTCGCCGGCGTCTACGGATACTCACGCTTGGCCCTTGAACCCACGTCCAACGACAGCATTCGCGCGGTTCTGGTCCAGCAGAACACCGACTCGTGGCAACCCGGAGGTCT
Organism: Spirochaetales bacterium; assembly: GCA_046545955.1. Classification (GTDB taxonomy): domain Bacteria; phylum Spirochaetota; class Spirochaetia; order DSM-27196; family SKKC01; genus SLAN01. The sequence goes on from JBKGYS010000046.1 coordinate 7,752, forward strand.
CGAGGAATCGCTTTCGGTGCTGCAACGCCTGTCACAGGAAGGTCTCGCCGAAGGCGAGCACGATCTTCTCGTCTGGAGCGAGAGCTCGCTGACTCGACCGTATATCGAGGAGCGAACCGGCTTCTTCGCCCGCCATCCGGCCGACCAGCCGTTCACCGACTTCATATCCGAGCTCGATGTTCCACTTCTCACCGGTAGCCCGTACCTGCCTTCCCATGTACCCGACGCGGCCTGGAACGCGGTACTCCACATAGAGCCCGGAAGCGGTGAGGTTCTCGACCGCTACGGCAAGCGCCACCTGGTGCCCTTCGCCGAGCACATACCGTTCTGGGAAGTGCCGCTCATGCAGCGATTCTTTCGCGACGTTGTAGGGCTGCAACGCGTGTGGGCTATGGCGGACGAACGGGTTCTGTTCGAAGTTCCCACGCGCGAGGGTACGGCACAAGCGGCAACCCCGATCAGCTTCGAAGGCTCGTTCGCATATCTCGGTCGCGATTTCACCCGCGGCGGCGCGGATGTTCTTATCAACCTGACCAATAACTCCTGGTCGCAGTCGGACACCGCACAGTACCAGCAGTTCGTCGTGACGCGGTTCCGCGCGATCGAAGCCCGTCGACCGGTAATGCTCGCTACGATCTCCGGGCTCACAAGCACAATCGATATCTTCGGCAGAACGACCGCCTCGATCCCCATGTTCGAGGAAGGATATCTGTCGACTCGAGTCTCGCTCTACGACGACGACTCGCTCACCGTCTATCACATCGTCGGTGATCTTTTCGCGTGGCTTATGATAGGAGCCACGGGTTGGCTCGTGATCCGGGTTGCGTACGAGCAGAGCTCACGGGAGGCTTTAGGCCCTTCGCCGGGAAAATCATAGGCGGCGCGACGAGAACGCGTGTGCTCACGCGAGCGAAAGCGCAAGCTTCGCCATATCCGAGAAACCGCGTTCCCGCTCTTCACTGGACATGGCTTCGCTTCGCGCGAGATGGTCGCTGACGGTCAGGACCGTGAGCGCTTTCACACCAAAGCCGGCGGCGATCGTATACAGCATTGCCGTCTCCATTTCGACAGCGAGAATGCCGTACTGCGCGTGAAGCTTCCAGGCGTCGGCGTCGGCCGGATAAAAGGCATCGGAGGAAAACACATTGCCCGCGTGAAATGTCAGGTTCCGCTCGCGGGCCAGACTCACGCACCGCTCGAGAAGAGTGAAATCCGCGCACGGCGCGTAGTCGATCTGCCCGAAACGCTGCCGGTTCATATTCGAGTCGGTCGAGCCGCTCATCGCAATGACAATATCTCTTAGGTTGATGTTTTCCTGCATCGCCCCGCACGAGCCGATACGAATGAGCTGCTTCACTCCGTAGTCTCGGATCAGTTCGGTCGCGTAAATGGAAAGCGAAGGCTGCCCCATACCGCTTCCCTGAACCGAAACGCGCTTACCCTCGAAGGTACCGGTAAACCCGTACATACCCCGGACCTCATTATAGCAGACCGGGTTTTCGAGAAATGCCTCGGCAACAAACTTCGCCCGCAGCGGGTCGCCCGGCATAAGCACCGTTTCGGCGATATCCCCTTCTTTCGCTCCGATATGAACACTCAAAACCGTCTTCTACTCCCTTATTGCTCAAATACCTGCGGCCGCAAGCATAGACCTGTGTGAACGAAACGGCAAGCCGAAGCGGTAGCAATGTTCGTTGACGCGCATAGTCGCGCGTGCTAGCGTCTTTGACGGGATTCGAGTATGTGCCACACGTCAGACGATCGCCCTCTTTCGGTGCGGACACGGCTATCCTCGGGAGGCGCAGCAAGTATGGTGTGCGCGGTCGAAGGAGAATCCGACGGTCAGGCGGAGGCGCCTGTCGCTCGCAGTGCGGTCGAAGTGCAAGGCTCCGGTCGCGGTAAGCGGGATTCGTACCGGTCCACAGGTGCACGCGAGCAAGCACTATGACAAACATCAGCCTATGCGTCTTTCTTGGAAATCCCGGCCGCGATTACGTTCATACCCGCCACAACGCAGGGTTTATGCTTGCGCAACACCATCCCGAGCTACGCAGCGCCTCATGGCAGGAAAAGTTTCACGGTGAATACGCCTCGCTTCTATACGGCACGCGCAAGGTCCACCTGCTTCGCCCGATGACCTATATGAACAAGAGCGGAATTGCGGCGGCCGCCGCCGCGTCGTTTTTCAAGATCGATCCCACCGATATCCTCGTCGTACACGACGAGCTCGGGCTCGCGTTCGGGAGCCTCGGCGTGCGCGCAGGCGGCGGACTCGGCGGGCACAACGGACTTCGCTCGGTCGCTGAGCGGCTGGGAACCAATAATTTTGCCCGCCTTCGCATCGGCATCGGTCGCCCGAAGGGTGCAGGGGTGTCGGGTTACGTCCTTTCGCAGTTCAACCGTGACGAGAAGGCCGTGCTTCCGACTGTTCTCGACGCCGCAGGGAGCATGTTCGAAGGGATTCTCGAGGGAAGCTATAAGACCGAAGTCAAGCGCACGGCGGTCGACCCGCCGCGATAGCAGCGGTGCGAAAGACATAATCCATTCGTCTGAAGCGATTCACTCTTGACCCCCGATCTCAGATCGCGCACCCTATCCGCCTCATGACGAGTGAAAACACACACTCCCACAAGCATCACCATCACCCGCGACCCGGCGAAGGGGCGGATCGCAGGCTCTGGATTACGCTGGGTCTGAATGTCGGAATAACCCTGGCCGAGTTCATCGGCGGCATTTTATCCAACAGCCTGGCGCTTATCTCGGATGCGGTTCACAACCTCAGCGATTCGAGTTCGCTCGGAGTCTCATTGTTCGCGCGTAAAGTATCCGAGCGGTCCCCGGATCGCAGGCGAACCTTCGGCTATCGGCGGGCCGAAATAATCGGCGCGTTTGTCAACCTGGTCGTCCTGGTGATCGTGGCGGTGTTTCTCATTCGCGAGGGTATCGAGCGGTTGCTCGCCCCGGAGGGCATCGACGGGCTGCTCATGTTCTGGGTTGCGCTCGGCGGGCTGGTGGGTAACGTGCTTTCGGTGATCATTCTCCACGCCGATTCTAAGCGCAGCCTGAACATTCGAAGCTCCTATATTCACCTCTTCTGGGATTCGGTTTCTTCGGTGGCCGTAATCATAAGCGGACTGCTGATGTGGCGCTACGAGATCTATATTGTCGATCCGATCGTAACCATCCTTGTTGCCGTGTACATTCTGTGGACAACGTGGGGACTGCTTGGGGAAACCATCGGCATACTCATGGAATCGAGCGCACCGGACACCGACATTCCTGAGATCGAACGCGCGCTCGAAACGGTAGAGTCGGTGATCGATGTTCATCACGTGCACGTATGGCGGCTCGACGAGCACGAAACCCTGCTCGAATGCCATGCCCAGATCAATAGCGACGCGGCCGACTCGCTCGAACGGATAAAATCCGAGCTCAAAACCATCCTCAACGACCGTTTCGGCATTCACCACTCGACCATAGAGTTCGAGCTGACCCCCTGCGGCGACGAAGGCCTCGGCTGCGCCTGAGAATCGGCCGAACACCGTAGCGTCCCGGTTCGGTTGCTGATCTCAGCGAAACGGCTGTACTCTTGAAAGCATAAGACGGTGAAACCGAACCATGTAAAGTCGATGGTCGACCAGTTCGGCCATATCTACAAAGAAGTATCGGTTGCGCACATTGCACCGGAGTTCCGCGCAATAATAGAGGCCGCGTCGGTTGAAATACCGCGGGCAATAGGCGATGAGTTTTTCAGCCTCTATCTCTACGGCAGTATTCCCGCAGGACGGGCAGTCGCCGGCAGGTCCGATCTCGATCTCTTCGCGATTCTGCAGGATGAAGCGGATACTCAGGTCGGTTCCCGCGTCGCGGCGGCGTGTTCGGACCTCATGAAGAGGTTTCCGACAACGGTACGCCGTATAGAGCTCGACACGACCTGGATGGACGAACTGTTTGCCGGCCCACGCTCGCCGGGTCTGAAGGCGTTTGTGAAGCACATGTGCGTGTGCATTAGTGGGCCGGATGTCTCCGAAGAGATCCCGAAGCTGACCCCGAGCCGGGAAGTATGCTCGAGCTTAAACGGCGACGCCCCCGAGGTCATACAATCGCTGTGGAAGGCGTTCTTCGACGCCACCACAGAAGGTCAGCGTCGGTACGTGGCAGGCCGCATTGCCACAAAGATTCTCCGCACCATGATGAGCGCGATTGCGGTGGAAACCGGAGAATGGGCAACCGGACGCGCCGACATGGCCGCCTACATAACCTGGTACTACCCGGGTATGACCCCTGACGTGGACTTTTTACTGCAGGTTGCAGAGGAACGCGAACTTGCACTCGTAGGCGGAGTCAGGCGCCTGCGGGAAGCGAGTGAGTTCTGCATTGCCGAATGCAGGCGCGTACTGCTGTTCGAGGATTCTTAGTTGAGCTCGTCGGGATCGGGGCCGACCCGAGTGTCGGTATTAAGCGCGGAAATCCGGGCCATATCCTCGCTCGAAAGTTCAAAGTCGAACACCTGTGCATTCGAGGCAATTCGCGATGGATTGACCGATTTGGGTATCGTTACGACACCGTTCTGCAGATCCCAGCGCAGAACCACCTGCGCCACGCTCTTTTCATGCCTTTCGGCAATCTCACGCAATGTCGGATTGTCGAAAATCTTCGCCCGCATAAGCGGAGACCACGCCTCGAGCTGGATCCCGCGCTCCCGGCAGTAGCGGTGCAGAGACTCCTGCGTAAGCCTCGGGTGGTACTCGACCTGATTGACCATCGGCTTGACCTCGCAATCGGACAGGAGCCGCTCGAGATGCCGTTCGGTGAAATTGCTTACCCCGATTGCCCGGACGCGCCCATCGTGATACAGCCGCTCGAGCGCTTTCCAGGTTTCCCTATACAGGTCTCTGCGGGGCAACGGCCAGTGGATGAGGTATAGATCAAGATACTCGAAGTTAAGCTTCGCCATGCTCGCGTCGAAGGCGCGAAGCGCAGCGTCGTAGCCCTGGTGGTCGTTCCAAACCTTGGAGGTGACAAATATATCGTCGCGCGAAAGATCCGAATCGGCGATCGCCCGTCCAACACCCGCCTCGTTGCCGTAAAACGCCGCAGTATCGATGCTTCGATATCCGACTTCAAGCGCCGCCTGAACAGCCCGTTCAACATCAGCACCCTCGGAAACCTTGAATACACCGAGTCCGAACCAGGGCATTTCAACCTGATTATGGAGCGTCGTTGTGCTTGTTAATCCATCTATCATCCGTCTTCCTCCTGTTCACTCTAGTCGCGTGAGTTATAGGTCGTACGCGGTGTAAGTCCGGGTTGCTTCCAGTTTCGATACCACGCCTCCACGTAGGGCATGAGCTCACGCACGGTTCGCTCATTTGCCTCCGGCACCCGCTGCGCGGCGAGCTCGTCCGCGAGCTCGGCCTCAAGCGCTGGCTCATCCATGGTCAGCACTCGCCCGTCTTCGACCACCCGACGCCCACCGACAAACACGCTGTCCACATCCGAGGCGGATGCCCGATACACAAGAAGCGACAGCGGGTCGACCTCGGGAGCAACCCAGGGGCGGGTAATACGGGTAATATCGAGCAGCACAAGATCGGCCTGGGCCCCGGTAGCGATAGCGCCGTCGGCGATTGTCGCGGCTGAAGAAGGCCCGCGCGCATACCACGCGGCGCCGGCGTTGGCCGTCGCTGCCCGCGAGCCGACTTCGCCGCCCGGCGCCGCGCCGCCATACAGCGCCGCCCCGAAGGTGGTCGCGAGCGCAAATATATCGTCGGGCTCGGGCGCCGGCCCGTCAATCCCCGGTGTCCGGTGAAGCCGCAGGGCGAGACGCATTTCCTGCCACATGTCGTCGTTATCATTCATGGTGGTGCCGTCGAGTCCGATGCCGGTGGTCACGCCGGCCGCAATGAGCGCGTTCAGCGGAGCGATTCCCGAGCGCAGTCTGAGGTTCGAGCTCGGATTATGGCTTATCGCCGCTCCCCGCGCCGCGAGGAGCTCGATTTCCGTGTCGGAAAGCCACACCCCGTGCGCGCACGAGAAACGGGGCCCGAGTACGCCGAGCGTATCGAGATGCTCCACAACGCGTCGCCCGGTCATCCGCGGCCCGGCAAACTTCTCGTAAACAGACTCCTCGAGGTGCGTCTGAATATTCATTCCGGTTTCGCTCGAAACCTCGCCCATGCGAACGAGCGTCTCGTCGTGCACCCACTGCGGCCCCGGAGGGCCGAACCAGAGCGATACCCGCGAATGATCTCGCCACCGGTTAAAGTGCGTTCTCATACTCTCGAAATACTCTTCGGTCGAGATCGCTTCCGGGCCGGGAAGTCGGCGCTCGGCAAGCTCGCGCAGAGGGTCAGGAAGCGAGGCGAGAAACTTACGGTCCTCTCCGGCCACAAGGAAGCTTCGCTCGGCTACCCCCACGGCGAGCGCCGCCCGAATTCCGGTTTCGCGGTAGGCTTCAAGGCGGGCTTCAACCCCTTCGTGAAACTCCTCGTACGTTCCCGCACCCTGGTGCACGTCGACCACCCGCGTTATGCCCGAGCGCAGCTGGCGGGCGGCGGCTATCTTTGTCTCTAAAGCCGGATCGGCCGGGCGACCGGATGCAAGCGACAGAAGCCACGGCTCGAGCGCGCGGTCGGGTATCGCCTGCGCTATGCTCGTGACCCCGGCACTGTGATGGTGCGCATTGACCAATCCCGGAAGCAGCGCGTAGCGATCGCCCCCGTATACCGGCACATTGTCGAAGCGGCGGCGCAGATCACCCCAGTCGCCTACTTCCGCGATTCGCTCACCGTCGACGAGCACCGCCCCATCGGTAAGCACATTCGGGCCGGCTTCCACCACCCACTTCGCGCGGACCAGGTACTTCATGCCGATATGAGTCCCCGTTTTTTGAGCATGGAATGCACCTGCGCATCGCGAGAACGGAAGCAGCGATACGCATCGGTCGGGTCCACGCTGTCGCCGACCTCGAGCACGCAGCGTCGAAATCGCTCGGCAAGCTCCGGATTGAACACATCCCCCGATTCCTGGAAGGCCTCGAACGCGTCCGCCTCGAGTACCTCCGCCCACATATAGACGTAGTATCCGGCCGCGTAGCCGTCGTCGGAGAAGAGGTGCCGGAAATGCGGCAGGCGGTGACGAAGCCCGATCGCTTCGGGAATCCCGAGGCTGACGGTCTGCTCCTGTTCGAATTTGTCGAGGTCGATGTTTTCCCCCCTGTCCTTCGAATGCAGCGCCATATCCACAAGCGCGCAGGCGGTATACTCGACGGTGCGGAATCCCTGATTAAAGGTCTCGGCGCGTCGGATCTTCTCGACCAGTTCGTCGGTAATCGGTTCGCCGGTCCCGGTATGCACGGCGTGTTTTTTTAAGACCGATGGATCGAGCGCCCAGTTTTCGTGAAGCTGCGACGGGAGCTCTACAAAGTCGCGTCGGACGTTGGTCCCCGAAAGCTCGGCGTAGGTCACATTCGAAAGCAGTCCGTGTAGCGCATGCCCGAACTCATGAAAGAGGGTTCGAACGTTGTCATAGCTCAGGAGCGTGGGCCTGCCCTCGGTTGCTTTCGCGAAGTTGGTGTTAATCACCACGACCGGAAAGCCCGGGCCCTCGAGGCGATTACGCGCCTGGGAGCGGTACATGCTCATCCACGCGCCGCCGCGTTTACTCGAGCGGGCGAACGGGTCGACAATAAGTACTCCCACGAGCTCGCCGTCAGCCCCGCGCCGCACCTCAAACAGACGAGCATCCGCGTGATAGATGGGCACCCCATCGACCCTCGAAAATCGTAGACCGTACAGGCGGTTTGCGCACTCGAACATCGCATCCACCATACGGTCGAACTCGAAATACGACTTAAGCGCCGCTTCGTCGAGGTCAAAGCGACTGCGTCGCACTTTTTCCGCGTAGAAGTGCCAGTCCCAGCCGCGAATTTCCCCGGAGAGTCCGTCTGCGTGTGCCGCTGTCTGAAGCTCCTGCTGCTCCTCGGCCGCGCGCCGTTTGGCCGGCTCCCAGACTTGCTCGAGCAAATCCGAGACCGCGTCGGGCGTGGCCGCCATGCGATCGGCAAGCGCGTACTCTGCGAACGTGTTGTAGCCTAAAAGCCCTGCAAGCTCGCTTCGAAGCGCCACGATGCGCGCGGCGATCGGCCGGGTATCGCGCTCGGTTCCCGTTTCGCCACGAGCTTTGTACGCGTTCCAGACCTTCTCGCGCAAATCACGCCGCGTGGAATAGGTCAGAAAGGGATCGACGAGGGAAGGAGACAGATTAATCGCGTATCCATCTATCCCCTTGTCCCTCGCAACCGCCGCGGCGGCATCGAGAACAAACTCCGGAAGTCCCGCGCGCTCCTCCTCGGTGGGAAGCTCGAGGGTAAACGCCGCCTCGTCGGCGAGCACCGCCTGTGAGAAGCTTGTATACAGCGACGCAAGCTCCTCGGTAATCTCGGCGTAGCGTCGCCGCGACTGGCCCGTAAGCAGCGCGCCGTTTCTGACGAATCGCCGGTATACCCGCTCGAGAAGACGCCGATCCTCGCCCGAGCGCAGCGTAGAATCGTCGGCTTGGGAATCGTAAACGGCGCGAACACGCGAGAAGAGCCCTTCGTGCAGATTAACCGCGTTTTCGTGTGCCGCAACCCTCGGCGCGATTTCGCGTTCGGCCTCCTGGAGCGCATCGCAGGTTTCGCTTGCCGCCAGGTTGAAGAACGTGTGTGCGACCCGGCTGAAGGCCTCACCGGCGCGGTCGAGGGAAGCGACGGTGTTCTCGAAGGTTGGCGGCTCAGAGCTGGAAGCGATCTGTTCGATCTCGCGCGTGTGTTCGCGCATGGCCTCTTCAAACGCGGGTTTGAACTGCGCGGCTTCAATCTCGTTGAAGGGGGGAAGCGCGTAGGGAGTATCCCACCGCTTGAGCAAAGGATTATCGTTCATGCGGCCATGGTGGTCGCGGGACACGCCCTCGTCAATACCACCGAACACAGCCGCC
>JBKGYS010000047.1:0-16639 GCA_046545955.1 Spirochaetales bacterium
CGCGAACTCAATCCTCCACGCCATAGCGGGCGATCATATCCTCAAGTTGAACGGTGTCTTCTTTGCCCGCACGAACACGCTCAAGAACCCGCTCGGCAAGATATATGTCTTCAAGCTCGGCTATGTGTTCGGTGACCGCTTCACGGACGTAATAGGTTTTTGTCCGGCCGGTTTCTTTAGCAAGACGATCTAATCGTTCTTCCAAGTCTTTTGATAATCTCACGGCAATCATGATAGCCTCCGCTGCTATACATGTATATCATATTGTGAACCCGCGTGCCAATGCGAGTTCTGATTGCTTCAGGAGCGAGCGGTTCTCAGTGTCCCACATCGTTGTCGATGGCCTGCTGAGCAAGCTCATCGAGAGCATTTTCCGGCTTTCGCTTCATTTCGTCGTCGTAGTCCTTGTGAATCGGAATGACGGTCAGCGCATTGCCTTCGCCCGTGTGACCGAGTATATAGACGAGGAGGCGCAACGCCGGTCAGCGGTCGGGACGCGTTTCACCTGCATCAGGCCGGCCGGCCGTCTCTATGCCACGCCACGGTGCGCTTCAGCGCGTCGACACTCGAATAGCGGGGGGTAAACCCGGCGGCGCGGATCGCGGAGCTGTCGAAGTTCGTGGAGGTACAGAACTTTCGGATACGCGCGCTGGTAATGGGAAAGTCCTTGCCGATCGCGTTGCCGACGACGTCGAGAAGCCTGGCCGGCGCGTCTACGAGCCCCAACGGCAACCGCAGCGCCGGGCCCCGCCTTCCGAGCTCGCCCCGGATGACGCCTACCATCTCACGGGTTGTAAGGCGCGGTTCGTCCACGTAGTTGAAGGCGGCAATGCCTCCGGAATCGAGGTCGCGGTACAGCCAGAGGATTGCATCCACGACGTTATGGAGGTAGGAGGTCGTCTTTACTTCCGAGCCGTCGCCGATCATGACAAATCGTCTACGGCGAATAGCCTCTACAAGGCGGTAGATGTTGGTATTGGGAGGCGCGTACTCGGAAAACACCGCCGAGGGACGCAGTATCCGAAGGCTCCAGCGGTGTTCCTGCGCCGCTTCGATGAGTTCGCGTTCGGCTTGCGCTTTGGTCAGGCCGTAGTGCGTTGTCGCGTTGAAGGGCGCCGACTCGTCGATCGGTGCATGGCTCGGGCCGTATACGCCGACCGTTCCGGTGTAGACTATGCGCGAAACGCCTGAAGCCTTACAGGCTTCGATGAGTGTTCGCGTGGCACGCACGTTGTCCCGGTAATACCCTTCGTAGGTGAGCCCCCAGTCGGTGCGGGCGGCTGCCAGATGGAATACCGTCTGCACACCGCCGATGCGCTTGCAAAGCTCATCCACTGCGACACTCGAAAGGTCCAGCGCGTGGACGCCGGCGGGATCGCCCTCGGACGGGGTACGGTCTATGCCGATAATCGCGGTGGAAGGCTCGGACCGCTGCAGTTCACGCTCGAGCGCCCGGCCTATATACCCTTCGCTTCCGGTAAGTGCGATACTGCTCATGGTACGGTTTGAGCGGGCGCGAGCGAGGCGGCGATGACGTCGGCGATACGCTCGCCGGCGTGCCCATCCCACAACGGTGGAATCCGGGATTCTTTCCAGCGACCGGCGAGGATCGTACGAACGCGATCGAGAATACGGTCGACATCCAAGGGTACGAGCTCGTTCGAGCCCAACTCGCACGTGACCGGACGCTCGGTATTTTCACGAACCGTGAGGCACGGGATCCGAAGGTATGTGGTCTCTTCCTGAATTCCGCCCGAATCGGTGATCAGTACGGTCGCGCCGGTCATGAGTTTGAGAAACTCGAGGTACCCGAGCGGGTCGAGCACGTGCACGTTCTCGTGTGCGCTGAGCGCTTCCAACAGCGAGTGCCGCACAAGGCTCTTTCTGGTCCTCGGATGCAACGGCAGATACACCGGCAATTCTCGAGCGACACTCGCGATCGTATCGACGACGGTCTGCAGCCGTTCGAAGTCGTCCACGTTCGAAGGTCGATGCATGGTGCACAACGCGTATGTCCGGTCTTCGACCGACGCAGCGCGTGCCGCTTCGTCCGACTCGATTGTGTTAAGCACGTGTACCAGCGAGTCGATCATAACGTTGCCCACAAAAAAGACTTGATGTTCGGGCACCCCTTCGTTCGCGAGGTTTCGCAGACCACTGTCCTCGGTAACGAAGAGTAAATCCGAAATGCGGTCGGTAAGCACCCGATTGATCTCCTCGGGCATGGAACGGTCAAAACTGCGCAGGCCCGCCTCCACGTGCGCTACACGAACGCCGGCCTTCGAAGCGACGAGACTGCACGCGATGGTGGAGTTAACATCGCCGACAACAACGACGATCTTCGGCGTCGCTTGCGCTAGAACCTTTTCGAAGGCAACCATAATGTTCGCCGTCTGCTCGGCATGCGTTCCACCGCCGACGCCGAGGTACTCGTCGGGACGCGGCAGCTGGAGCTGCTCGAAGAACACGTCGCTCATATTCGCATCGTAGTGCTGCCCGGTATGAACGAGCTTCACGGTATATCCGCGCGACGCTAAGGCGCGGTAGAGCGGGGCCGCCTTCATAAAGTTCGGTCGCGCTCCGACAACAATCAGGATATCGGTTTCCATTTGGGGATTTCCTACCTTCGATCTACTATTTGCTCGCCACTATTTTTTCAAGAAGCGCGAGGAAGCGCTTCGACTGTGCATCGCGGCTCAGCCGAGCGCGCGCGACATTATACCCGTTACGACCCATTGCCTTTGCTTTTTCCGGGCTGCTTCGAAGCTCGCGAACCGCGCGAACAAGCCCTTCACTGCTTTCCGGTTCGTAGAATAGCCCGGCCTCGGCGGATTCGAGGATCTCGCGCGCTTCCCCGTCGACCGAGAGTAACACCGGCTTTCCGACCGCCATACTGTCGAATAGCTTCGAGGGAATGAACATACGGTAAATATCGTCCTTGACCAATGGGACCACAAGCGCGTCGGATGCGACAAGGAATTGTAGCGCCCGCGAGAGCTCCACCCGATCGTAGAACTCCACATTCGAGAGTCCGTACTCGCGCGCTCTGGATACGAGCTCGTGCTGTTTCGGGCCGCTGCCGATAATGCGAAAACGAACGCCTGGGTCCGATTTTTCGAGAATAGCTGCCGCATCGATAATGTGGCCAAGCCCTTGCGCGAGTCCGAGGTTTCCGGCGTAGGTGACGGTGAAGTATTCGCGAGCGTACAGCTCTCGAAACGCGGCATCGCGGTCTACGGTATCGATGAGCCGTGTCATCGCTCCGTTCATTACAAGCTCAACGGGCTTACTCTTCTGCGTTACCTTCTCTATCTCGCCGGAGAAACTCTTCGTCACGGTCGTAACCGCGTCGGCTTTCCGATAGGTGAAGCGTTCTATCGCTTCGGCGATTCGTATTGCCTTCGCGCCGTTGAGCTCGCCCATAGCGACGGCAACCTTCGGCCACAAATCGCGAACATCGAACACGTACTTCGCTCGCTTGAGCTTGGCGACAAGCCAGCCGGACGGGCCGACGAAAAGTGGCGGTGAAGACGCTATTACGACGTCGGTTTTGCCGCGAACCCAGAGACTCGCGATAACCGAGGTCGCCATGAACGTCGTATAAAAAAGAATTCGCCCGAGAAACGCCTTCTTCGGCCGCGTGTAAACCCACGAATACACCACAGGGATGCCCTCGTAGCGCCGGCGGAGGATGAACCTGCGCTCGTACCCGGGAAAGAATACGCCGGCCGGGTGGTTGGGCTTCTCAGCGATTACCGTTACGCGGTGTCCACTATCGCGGAAGAACTTCGCGAGGGATAGGATGCGGTTCGAGGGGCCGCCCGTTTCGGGAAAGAAGTACTGACATATCAATATAATGTTCACATTGCTTTCCTGATGCGGGTTGTGAGCCTGCCGCGGAAACGCGCTTCGACGGCTACCGAAGACAGCGTACGGTTAAACCCGCAGGCGACCTCGCAGTCGGCGAGACGGATATCGCTGCAATCCGGAAAATGCAGCGTCACAGTCCCGACCCTTACGGTCCGCTCGTCGGTTTGACATACCGCCACACCCGGGGCGGCGATAAATCGCGCCCGGCACGGGTAGCGCGTAGCCTGCCTCCCCTCTATAGAATCGCAGATGTCGAATCCGTTATCCGCCGTGCGCCAGGAGCGGCGGTGCGTTACTCCAAGACGCGAACGGTAGCCGTCGTGGGTCGCTTCGAGACGCGACGGTGTATCCTCTACTATCCGCACTTTCGCCCGTCGGGCCACGCGAAAGGCGGACCATACCTCCGAGGAGTCGAGCCCGCCAATCTCCACGGTATTGTGCGCCGCGGTCGACCGCTCAAAGGACCTGCGGCGACCGGCTGTGTAGGTGGAGGTCCCGGTGTCGACGATGAGCGGAGTCCCGCGGTCGTACAGCTCGAAGGAACACGTATCCGCGTGCGCGTGCGCGGGCTGGTAGTCGGGGCCAATGGCGCCGACATCGGCGAGCATCGTAAGCCCGCTGTCGCTCTCGCGCAGGCGGTAGCCGCTCTCACCGAGCTCGATATTGGACCGCTCGATACCGAGCCGACTCCCATAGGAGAGGAGCTCCTGCCTCGTTGGACTCATGCCGCGAGCCGAGTCGTTGAGGTGACCGGTGGTTTCGGCCCACGGAAAGACCGATAGCCAGCCGAGCATGCGGCTCGCGTAGCGGCGGAGAATACCTTCGATCCGCGTTTGCTCGGGTGAACCCCCGCAGCCGTGGAGTAGATTTATGGTATCGAGCACGCGCCAGAGGATAATGGCATGATACATGGGCGAGCGCTCGAAATGGGCTCCGTCGGAAAGGATCTGCTCGCGAAGCTGGGAAAGGACAATTATCTTTCCCTTTCGCCATGCACGCGCCGAGCGCAAGAAAAAGCCGCCCCACAGAAGGGCAATACCGTTTTCGAGCAGGTGGTTCGCCGAAATGTGATACTCGACACTCGAGCGAAGCCTTCCGACATCCGCCGCGACTATGTTCTCGTATTCTCTGAAGCGAAGCTTCGGACGCAGCGTAAGGAACGTAATAAGGTTAATAATGCGAAGCGAGGCAGGATACGGATCCCGCCCGGCACGGACCGAAACGCCGCGGCCGGCGTAGTCGTCGAGAAGCTCCTTCAGATCGCTGTCGCTAAGCCCCGGCGAACGAAGCCAGTTGCAGTAGTGCAGATGGTAGAGCCAGAGTAATCCGTACCGTTCCTCGCTCCAATCGATTCGACGCGGCCAGGAGACGGTGCGGTTGAGAAACCGCACCGTCGGCGGCGAAAGACTATCGATGCCTTCCCAGCGAACCGGTAGCGGGCTTACCTCGAAACGGGGATTCTCGAGGCGCGTATTGCCGGCGCCTGCGCCGCCGAGCGCACCTGCCGCGCTCGGCACGAGTCGATAGACGACCTGCCGGACTTTGAGAAACGCGACGGTAAAAAACAGGCGCCGAGCGCGCACGGCAATCTTATTCATTCATGACCGGTTCGTAGAGTCGGACCGACGAATCTCGACGGGATAGGCGTGAAACGGCGTTACGCCTCCAGCTTGAACACAAAGGTGGTGTAGTGGCGTCGAGTCGCGAACGGTGTGAGATACACGTGCTCGTTATCGCCCGGACCGGTGGGAAACAGTACCTGCGCGTATTGAAAATACTTCGAAGGCAGGGGATCGCTCTTGAACGACATTACGGTGTCCCATTGATTTCCGTCGGGAGAATGCCATACCTGCGCGTATCCTGTTGTATTCACGCTGCTCGGTTCGACAGCGGTCGAGAAGAAGAGATCGTTACCCACCCGGCACCCGTAGAAGACCGAGCTTCCTACTGCTGCGAGTCGTTCGACACCGCCACCGTCGCGATTCATTCGGTAGATGTAGTTCTTCTCCAACGGCGTGTCGGACCCGAAGTAGACGTGGTCGCGGGTGAACAGCAACTGAACCGCCCGACACCATTGAGCGCCACCGACGACTCGTTCGAGGCTTCCAAAGCAATCATCGGTTCGCCAAATTGCCGCTTCATCGTTGCGATCGCCTGTCGTTACCCATAGCTGGTCGCTGTAGGGGTCGTGGAACACGCCGTGGATATGGCGGACATTATTGAACTGCCACACCGGACGCCAGCCGTCTCCGTTCGACGCGTATTTCCAGACATGAACGGGGGAGCGTTGCCGATTCGACCGGTATTCGCCGTAGTAGAAAGACTCGTTGTGAGCGACGACAGCGAGCGGACGGGATCCGACCAGCGGACCGATCGACGTGATATGCCCATTCTCAAGAAGATACGTGTGCCTGTTTGCAATCACGAGTGCGGCCGACTCGCCTGCGACAAGGCTATGAATTCCCAGTCGCAGGAGCCGCGCGACCGCGGGAACCCCGGCGAGCAGGTACGACGAACCCGACCACGGCGGTTTACGCAGTTTCTCCCAGTGCTGCCCCGCGTCCTCGCTTCGCAATAGCGCCGCTCCCTTTGCCCGATAGAGTACAGGGCCGTCGGCGTAGAGGACTCGCCCCGGTAGCGTTCCAACGTATTTCATCGCGCGAAACATCCGTGTGACAAACGTTCAGCCGCCGTGCATCCGCGATTATCGCATTCGCCTTCGTGCGAATCCTGTGCTCAGATTCCGGTATTTCGTGTACGGCCACGTAGCCGCGAGAATCAAGAGTCTGCCGGCGCGAAGCCACAGCTTGTCTTTGCGCGTAAGCCGGGAAGGCCGGGTGTCTTTCTCGTAGCCGCCGCGCGCCATGGCTTCGCTACAGCAAAGCTCGGTGAGAAGCACTTCCTTCGGATGCAATTCGCTCTTCCACTTTCCTGTGTTTTGCGTCAGCAGTGGCCCGAGGGTTTCTTTCTTCCAGCTCATTTCGCTGCCGGAGACGAGGTTTTCAGCCGCATCCCCGAAAGAGAGCATCCGGCTGTCGTAGTCAATTCCAAGGTTGGCGCACAAGCGAGAGAGCACCGTTTCAGGCGAGGCGATAAGCTGTTCATAGCAGACCTCGTGGTATCGCTCGCCGAACAACGCAGGCCCGAGCGTACGTCCGATTCGAAACTGTACTCGATTGGCAAAAACGTGTTTCCAGACGTGTCCTTCTTTAGACCACGCGGCCTTTTTTTTGGACACGAGCACGTCCCTCGGATCGCGGAACACGTGGATCACGTGGGCATCCGGCAGTACGCGAGCGAGCATCGGGAGATACTCTATGGTCCTCGGGTCTTTATCGCCGACGAGGGTCGTACGCTCGTTCGCGTAGGAAGTAAGCATGTGCCGGTACACGGCGGCGTCGAGCGACCCACCCTGCCCGACAGCGCCGGCGACTATTTCGGAGGCAACAAGGCGGGTACGAGCAAAGTACGCATCGTGCGCTAACGCGTGCACGGCGCCGTTTCGCCCATGCTTTTTGTAGATCGATTCGAGACTCCGATGAAGCACTCGTCGCCGGATGAACGACGTCTCCGGCAAGCAGGACACCCGCGGATGCGCGGCGAGCATGCTTTGCAGCAGCGAGGTTCCCGACCGGCCTACTCCGACAATAAAGAACGCGCGTGTTCTCATCCCGGAATGCTTCTGCCCGAGCTCACCGCCTCGAATGCCCGTACGTGCACGGCAGCCATATGCTCGATGGTATACTCGCGTCTCGCCTTCTCCTGCAGCGCTTGTCCCCACGTCTCGAGGGTGGATGGGTTCTCATGGACGCTGTCAATGAATCGGTCGACATCCGATGCGCTCGCGAAGGAGATAAACGGCTGCTGTGCTTCTTGCGCCAGATACACTTCAGGGCCATGGTAACTGTCGTTGTCTATGACTATGCCCTTCCCGTGTCGTGCCGCGTTCATGCTCAACAACCCCGCGTTGCCCGGGCTTACGACAATATCCGCCCAGTCAAAATCACCGTTAAGGTCGGCTCCGGTTTTTCTGCCGAACACCTGCACCGCGTTCGTGTCTCTCAATTCCTTATCGACCTGGAGTCTTTCCATTCCCGGCCCGACTATCCTGATTTTCACATCCGGACGGCGACGGGCAATCTCGACGAGGCGTTCGAGCTTCTTGCGCGGTTTATACGTTCCGACAAAAAGCATTCGGATCTCGTCTTTCCGTTTGGCAAAGGAACCGGGTCTGAACTCGTGCCGGCTCACTTCGGTGTTATTATACGAGAGCGCCTGTATCCCGTATTCTCGGTGAAGACGCGACGAGACGGCTTTGCTGTGCACCAGACACCCCGCCGCGCGTTTGAGAAGCTGTTTTCGCGCCGCCTCGAGCACCGGCGATCGCGCCTGCCCGAAGATAAGCCCCCACCATACCCATTTGTCTCGATACGACCGGTTGGTCAGAAACAGGAATATCCGCGACAGTTGCCGCAGGTTGGCGCTGACGCATACAACGTCCCATCGGCGCCCGCGCAAAATGCTGCCGAGACCCGGTTGCCACGACAGGCCGAAAAAACGCACCGGTTTGATCTCGATGTATTCGTATGCCCGCCTGCACTCCGGCGGAGTCAGCGCGTCGGGCTCGCACGGTTGCGCGACGACGGTCAAATCAATGCTCTTATGCGTTCCAAGCTCGCGCAGAAACGCTTCCCGGTAGTCGGGAGCGTGGTTCAGGATCATCAACACGTTCATACGTGCGTCTGCGGTGATTTGCTCCGCCGCAGAGGATTTGCTCCCCCCCGAGATATAGGTCGATAGTATCCGTACCGCCACAACAACGGCCAACCGAGCAGGTGCACCATGAGCCGATAGCGCGTAGGCAGGGCTTCGCGGCTTGCCTTGCTCGGGTCGAGCACAAAGCTGCCCGCCTTGCGCATATAGTTACCCCCGATGTTATGGCCCACATCGAACGGTTGCATCCCGGCTACGCGCGTTCTGACTTCTTCAAGCGAAACGCCAGCGAAGTTCTCGATGCGATCCAACGCCTTTTCGGGTGAAGCAATGACATCCTCGTATCTGACCCGCAAAAACCGTTTTCTCCCGAAAAGCCGAACGATTTCGAGCATCGCGTTTCCCACGCTCCAGGCCGCGGCAACCACAAACAGGAAGGCCGCGGAGTTTCGCTGTGTAGTAATGCGCATTCTCAAGAACTTGAAACCGGTTCCGTTGCGAAGCCGGTAGGAGATGCTCTGCAGTACGTTTTCCGGGTGTCGAACAAGATGGATCACTACCGACCCCGGCACGAATCGCAGAAGGAATGCCGCCCGGGTAATCTCTTTCGAAGAATCTACGAACACGCTTTTGCCGGAGCTGCGTTCGAGGGCATCCGCGATGTTCAGAGTATGACTCTTGAGCCTGCGCACCCACGGGTTGGACGGGGAGACAACAAGCGTAGCGAGGAACCGCGAGATGTGCGCCTGCCCAACGGTCGTGCGTACCGCCTCATCCCAGGAGGTCCCGGCGATCCGTTCAAAAGCGCGGCGGGTTTCCGACCAGAAGGGACAGCGCGTAAACTTCTCGCCGCAACTGCAGGAGGCGTTGTAGCGCCCCATGCCGGATATTAGTTCTCCCACGCTTTCGATCTCATCCGCGTTGCCGAGCATCGCGTCGAGCATGGTCGAGCCGGAATGTCCGCGACCGGAAATGTAGATTATCCGCAGGTCTGGTAGTTGGTTTGTGGTGGTCGGCATCGCGCTTGAACCGGCTTGCGTCCTTCTATTACCGGATTACGGGATCCGGTTTCGCAACCTGACCGCCGCCCGGCGCAGCCATTTCGTACCCCGGCGGCCTGTCAGCAATTTGACGCAATGGCCGTACACACGGAAGTAGAACGGATCGCTCGCTATAGCTCTCAGGAACTGCCGCGAGCTCGACACTCGCGATCCGGTTTTAAGATATCGATTCGCCATTAGAAGATGATAGTTTGAACGGACTCGACGACGCACTCGACTCGGGACGAGTGGCAGGTACGGTTCTCTGACGGTTAACCACGAACGGTCGGCGACGGTCTTCGACGCGGTTATGCTGTCCACATCGCCGACGGAACGACGTATGAGTACTTCCGGAACGAAGACCGCCTTCCATCCAGCGCTGAACGCTCGTAAGAGCAGATCGGATTCCTGGCTACTGGGAAGATTACGAAACCCTCCGACTTCCTCGAGCATGTCTCTGGTCAGAAGCAGCGAGGAAGTGGAGGCGACCCCGCGGAGTAATTGCGCTTTCAGGAAATCGGTATGACGCGAGTTTCTGATATATCGACTGTCGGAGTTCTTAAATGTGATGAGTTCCTTGCCGTACACAATCCCTGTATCGCTATTGTGCGAGGCGAGGAACGCATCGACCTGTCGTTCGAGTTTTTCGGGATACCAGTAATCGTCGGTATCGAGGAATCCGAGCAATGACCCGCTCGCTTCGCGTATTCCCGTGTTCCGGGCGACCGCGGCACCGCTGTTTTCTTTATGCTGCACATAGCGTACGCGCCCTTCGGCGAGAAGGTCTGATAGTTCAGACTGCAACCGGCGGCTAGCGTTTGTAGCCTGCCCATTATCATCCACTACAATCAGTTCGACCCGTTGGTACGTTTGATCGAGTACCGAGTCTATCGCGCAACGGGTCAAACCTGAACGACCGAAGGCAGGGATCACGACCGTTACAAGCGGGTAATCTATTGGGCTCAACGAACATACTCCGAGGAGGATATGGAACAGCGGGACTCGTTCACCTGTGTTGTGTCATTGGCGTGGGGGTGAGATGAGCCCGACAGATACGAAAATTCGAAACACGGTTTGATACAGCTTGATCGCGTACGCGAGAAGACACGCGAAGGACTTTTCTTTCCGTGTGAGAAGGTCGGAATGGATAATACGCTTCATTTTCCGTACGGGAGGGTTAAACCCCCTGACTAACCAGCGCCTGGACATTCCATAGCGCTTCATGGTCCCGATGCTTCCCGACAACCGCCTCGCTTTGGCGAACAGGCTTCCGAGGGTCGCGCGCGCCGGATGGAACACCACGGCATCTCGCGCGTAGACAATACCGATCCCCTCGGCTGCTGCTCGAAGCCCCCATTCGGTGTCACCGCCGGAGAAGAGCTTTTCATTAAACAGTCCCACCGCGTCGAACACCGAACGCAACGCGATCATATTCGCCGTCCTCGCCGACCCGCGAGCAGCCATCGCACGCTGATTGAAGGCGGTTGCCCGCTCGTATGCCTCGGCTATAGTTCTCTTCCGTCCGGAGAAAAAGAGCTCTATATGGCCTGCCACGCGCCGGTGCCCCATTTCCAACCACGCGGCGCCGTTGGCAAGCCAGTCTTTATCCGGAATACAATCCGAATCGGTGAACGCGAGAACTTCGCCCCGTGCGTTATGAATCGCGGTGTTCCTCGCCGCGTATGATCCGGGCCTGGGTTCGGTAAGCATTCGCACGTTGGAGCTATTCGGCAAATCGGGAACGCTACCATCCGGATCGTTGTTCACCACCACGACTTCGAAGCGGTCTTTCGGGTATGTTTGCCGCTCTAAAGCGTCAAGGCACCTGCGTAGTCGCTCCCAATCCCGATACGTGGGTACGATAACCGAGACAAACGCACGGCGCTCAATCACAATCCGCCTCGAGGGTTTCGGCTACGCGGCACGCCTGGTATATCCTCGCCCGGGCCGTATCAGCGTCTCGAGCGTGAGCTGACAAGACGTCCCGATCGGAGGCATAGGTCATGTCGAACTGTCTTTGAAGCCACATACACGATTCATTCGCATCGGCGTGTTCCAGGACCTGAAGCGCGAATGCGATCTCGATTCCCGAAACGTTGTACCAGTAGCCGAATTCGGATTCGGCGAGTACCGACCGGAACTTTTCATTACGGGTGGCCGCGACCGCCTCGGAAACCATCGAACTACCCCATACTCGATCGTCGGGAAACGCGCGCTTGAGAAGCGCGAGGGCGTACATGTTAAAGCCGTGGTAGCCGACCGACTTGGAGTAAAGCTGCCCGCGGTTTTTCAGGCCCACGTAGCGGGATTTCACCTCTCGAGCAAACGCCTTAGGACCGTTGGCCAGGTAATGCACGACAGAGCCCATTCGGCTTATATGGTAAATGGTGCCGTCGGGGTAGCGCTGAACCGTGGGAACAATATTTCTCACGAACGCTTCGGCCCGCTCGCCCGCAGCGGAGCTCTTATCGAGTAGCGACGCCGCCGCCGCGAACCACAATTGATGGTTAAACGTGCGGTCGTAAGAGAGCGCGGCTCCATCCACATCGACCTTATTCCAAAGCGATACGGATCTATCCCACGGGTGAAGTAAGAAAACCTCCTCAGCAAGGTCGTAGCAATCCTGCCGCCGCAGAACCTCCGATGCCTTCACGAGCGCCTCGATAACCCAGGCCTGGCCGACGAGGCCGTTAGAACGGTCTTTCGCCTCGCTATTCCTGCAGTGAAACGTGTATCCGAAAGGCCGGGCCTGCCGACTCAGCAGGTAGTCGACCGCTCGCTCGGCAGCCGCGCGGTAATTCTCCTGATGATGTTTTTCATAAAGGTCCGCAAACAGATACAGGTAGTGCGCGGTGTTTCGAACGGGCGTCTCCGGGTCGTAGTAAGGCCCGTTGTGCCCGGCTGGAAACGAGCCGTCGTGGTGCTGGAGGGCAATAGCGTAATCGGCGGCGTTCTTGAGTATCGAAGCGAGCGGTAGGTGCATGTCCTCTAAATATCTCTGCGGCTGAATAACTCCGCGGCTATCCGGAAAGCTCGTGAAGTAAGGAGGCGTACTCCTCGACCATTCTCCCCTGCGAGAAGCGGGTACGCGCGGTGTGCTCTCCCTCGGCGGCGAGTTTCGCCCGCGCCTCGTCGTTGTTCCGGAGCTCGACGATCAAGTCGGCCAACGCGCGCGAATCGCCGACGGGAAAGAGGCGCCCGTTGACCCCGTCTGTAATAATTTCGCGCGGACCGGTATCGCAGTCGGCTGCGATCGAACACACTCCATTCGCCATCGCTTCGAGCAGTACGTTCGGAAGTCCTTCCATGCGCGAGGGAAGCACAAAAAGGTCACATCGGGATATGTAGGCGTGGGGATTGCCTGTCTCACCGACAAAAGAAACGCTCTTCTCCAACTGAAGATCAACGACCCGCTGCTTCGCTATGTCTTCGTCCTCGCCGCTTCCGACAACCACCAGGTGGATATCCGTATCGCCTTCTTTCGCGCAGATTCGATGCATGGCCGATAACAGGATATCCAACCCTTTCCGGTGCATCTCCACGCTTCCCGAAAAACCGATGAGAAACGTATCGGCGGGCACGGGCATGTCCGGTTCCATGAACCCCATCGAGCGGACAGCGTCGGCGTCCACCCCGTTTCGAATTCCACGCACACGACCGGCGATCAATGGATAGCGGCGGGCCGCGTTCGCCGCTCCTTCCTGCGAGACGGTTACGAACCGCGAAGGAAACCCGTTCCCGCGCCAGAAGCGAAGCGATCGTATCAATTGAGACATCCTGGATTCCGCTGACTCGGCCTTCGTTACCGGCTGTATTCGTCTCGATATCGACGCGAGCGTCGGAATAAAGCTAATCCGGCCGGCGAGCGCGCACACCCTGTTAGCCCTGCTCGCTCGACTGAATAGCACCGAGCACCGGTGGCGGCGCGCGGCAACAGCGAGGGGAAGTACACGTCGGCGGGAGACCTGCTTACCCCCGACACCAATCGGGGCGCCCACGTTCACAACGCGAGCGCCGGCATCGCGGAACGCGTTGTACACCGCGGAATCGCCCCAACCCTGCACAACAAAAAGAACGACGGTCGTGCCCCTCTCCACAAGCCCGCGAGCGATCGCGAGAGCCTGCTTCTCGGTGCCGCGCGGTTTGAGGTAAGGAAGTACAAGTCCGACGCACAGACGCCTGTTATTTCGGAACGCAAATTTCACTATTTCGCCGGAGTTATGATTGCCGCTGTTTTGCGCGTCGGCGCTTGGCCAGGTGGTACACGCGGCGGCGGAGTTTTTGGGTAGCGAGACGGTGGAGCGACCTCATGCGGCTCGTGAGGCTTTTCCGCCCGGGAGCCTTCACATCCGATAACGCGTACCCAAGGTATTCGAGAAAATCGAACGAAGCCCGTTCGAAGGCGACAACGTCAGCTGCCTCCATTTCGGTCTTCCATGCGGAGACTCGAGACTGCTCGGCGGCGCCGCTTACCAGCGCGTGCTGTCGGCGTGTGTACGCGGGAAGCCGAAAACCGGTGTTCAAGGTCGACCGATCGGTAGATATCTCGGCTGAAATGAACGCCGCAAGCCTCTGAAGCTCAAGGTCGGGATTCGAAATCAAATCCTCGTAGTAGACACGAATCACCCGGTCGCCTAATGCCGACTCGAGGGCGAGACCGTAGCCCACCCTTTGCGCCCACCACTGCCCCGCGTCGCGAGCGCTGACAGGCCCCCACGGCAGCCTTAACACCGAGTTGGCCACGCCGCGTCCGTCGCGAACTATATGCACGAATTTCGCGCCGGGGAAAAAGCTCGACAACGTGACTCCGTATCGTACATTTTCCGGCGTGTGATCGATCCAATACTTCCGGCCGGTCACGTCGTTCTTCTCGCCGTAAAGCTGCACAATACGAAGCACAATATCTCCGAGGCTCTCCGACGAGGCTAAAGAGTCCCGGACAGCGTCGAGCTCCGCGTCGATATCCCATATGCGCAAACGCCAGTGTTTGCGAACCCGTTCTACGAATTGAGCGCTTTGTCCGTCGGCGCGCCCGTCTCCGCCGGAGCTACCGCCGTCTCCCCCGGCGCGCCCATCTCCGCCGGAGCTACCGCCTGCGCCCGCGCCGGCGCCTCCGCGTCCGCCCGCGCCGGCGCCACGCCCCGCGGTCCTCCCTTTCCGTGCCGATTCCAGAGCTTCGGAGAAGAACCGCGATTCCGGAGTGACGAGTCCTCCTACCCGCATCCCTAACTGGTTTGCGAGAAAGGTAGTGCCGCTCCGCTGGCAGCCGACGATAAAGACCGGTTGCACGTGTGAGGCTGAATAGCTCATGGACGCTTCACTTTACGTACGGAGGGGACATGAGATACCCCGTGCTTTCGGCCATTGGTCCCAGTTCCTTTGCGACGCGGTGTTTGAGTGCGTCGTCGAGCCGTTCTATGGCCCTGATGTTCGACTGTGGATCCAGGTGACAGTCGAAATCGTTACGCGCGTTCCAGACCACCTGCCGATCGTACGCACCGTGGTGAGCGTATTGGCCTTCCGAACCGTAATGCGCTTTGTGCTGTAGCCGGATGAACGCTACATCCGACACGTCCAGGCCCGCGAACGAATACAGCTCGCCGAGCAATCGATGCGGGTCGGCCAGAATGTCCTCGAAGCGCACCATGAGGTGATCGCCGCGACTGGACTCCAATTGCTCTCTCAAGGCAGACCACGTGAGCGACAGCACGTTCAGGATCAGCTCAGGACTCCGGCCTTTTCGGACCTGGCTTTCCATTAACGCGAACGGGTGACGGAATAAGCAGATTGTGCGAGCGTCGGGAAACGCCTTTTGAAAAAGATCGCTGTGCACCCCGACCGTATTGTTGTTTTTCAGGAGGATGCCGGCCTTCGCCCTCTCAGACCGTCGATACGGCACGCCGGGTAGCTTCCAGAGATTATGGCTTTCGTGTCTCGCACGACGTTTTTCCCGCTCTAACGTGGCGCGCAGCCATTGTGCGGCGCCGGCAGCGAAGGGTTCTTCGAAGTCGAGCGCGTAGGGGTCGGACAGTACTCCGACGCCATACCGGCGCTTGCTCAGTTCGAACTCAAGGCGCTTGAGACGGCGCCGTACGCGGCCATGCGACTTTGTTCCCCCGGCGAGAGCCTTGTGCGTTTCACCCGGATAGCATAGGTCGGGATGGCTCAACAGAAGGTTTACCGCGATATTGGTCCCACCATGGGCAAAACCATTGATGATAATATTCATAGTCTATTGACGTTCGACATAGCTACTCTACGTCGGCGAGATGGTACTCGTAACCGAGATCCGCTATCTCCTCCCGCGCGATCTCCGCTACCATTCGCGCGGTCTCCGGGCTATGCTGCACGCCTTCGGCCTTCCGGCGCACCTGCGACTTGTTCTCCGGCAACCAGCCGTCGAACGGGAGCCCGATCGCGCGGGACACTTCGTACAAGTCATTTTGAAGATGCTCGAAGCGAGCAACGAAATCGACGCACCGTTTTCCGTTTATCTTGTAGAACGGAGTCAAATCGAAGCCAACCGCGTTGTAGCGGAGCATAGCATTGTGATCGTCAGCGTGAATGGCGCCGACAAAGTCTGTGAACGAAGGAGGAGCACTCATGTTCGCGGTTCGCCAATGATAAAACGAAATCATCCGGTCCCACGGATTTCGGACGAAGGTGAACTTGAAATACGAATCCCAGACTTCCGAAGGAAGCAGCTCCCGAAGCGCCGCACACGTCGTATGGGTGCTTCGAATTCCGAATCGGAGCTTCGCGTATCTGCGGTACTGAAAGACGCGAACGGGAAGTCGACACCCGTGCTTCAAGTAATCGAGGAAGGCCGGCGCGTTGTGCCGAACCCCCAGATACTTCCACGTGTCGTAGTAGCCGGGCGGAACAACCCCTTCGGCGAGCCCACCGGTAATGTACCCGCGTACAACGTCGTCGGGCCCGAGAAACCGCATTAGCGAAATACCAATGGAACTACCGGCGGTCTTGCGTCCGTGAAAGAAAATGAATTTATGTTTGTG
>JBKGYS010000048.1:0-16512 GCA_046545955.1 Spirochaetales bacterium
GTCGTCCGATAGTCGTGGGAATGCTGTGTCGTCCGATAGTCGTGGGAATTGTGAAACGTCGAAGCGTTACAACTTCGACTGACTTTGTCCGTCGGACGATTGAAACGCTCGAGGCAGGGTTTGTGTCGGCCACAACGGATGTCGCGGCTGAACAATACGGTGACCAGGCGCATGCATGAGGCCCGGGACCGAATCGAGACCGTAGTGTGACGCCATTGCGCGCGCTTGGGCAAAAATTGTACACGCTCTCTTGTATGTCCCTATACTTGGGGAAAGCCGGGATGCCCCGATTCTCGCTCCACCGGAGAGCAGATTTGAAGCCTCAACCATCGTAAGGATTTGGGTGCCGCGGTCGCCGAGTTTGTCGCACCAGCTTCGGGCCATTTCGAAGTGTTCTTGTACACGCCTCTCCCACCCATTCGCGGCAGCGATCAGCATAAGTGTCCGTTCGATGCCGGCTCGAGTCAGGAGTGGACCCGGCTCGATCTGCCGAACCTGTGAATAGACGCCTTCCGGCTCACCGAGGCGGTCGAGATAACACTGACCCGCGGCCCAGTGGACCATGGCCTGGCCGCGAATAGGCTGGGAAAGCTTCCGCCGCGAGAGGAGATGCGAAAGTATCTCCTGTGCCTCGTACAATAGGCTTCGCGTGCCGCCAAACATGACAGCTACGCTGTGAAGCGCTGCTCCAAGTGCATTCTGACTTAACGACGGGCCTGCCGCGCCGTGGCCGGCGTTGCGCCGCAGGCGTGCAATGAACTTCATGGTTTGCTGGAAATGCCCGGCGAGCGATTCGACCTGCGCAAGTCCGGCGAGTAGCGGATCGTGAACCGGATAAACGTCGAGGCCGGCAGAACCTATTCTCCGGGCTTCATCAAGGTTCAGAGACCGACAGGCGATGCAGAACAGACCGTGGTATGCTTCGGCGATCAGAAACGCGTTTCCGGTTTCCTGGCAGAGTTCAAGCGCTTCGCCGGCATATATCCGCTGTGTGATCGCGTCTTGTCCCTGAAGAAACAGGACCCGGTACGATTCGGCGACCGCATGCCGGGCGCGGACTTCTGCATGCACTTCGGCTCTCGTTGGCTTTTGCGTATCCACCGAGCCGAATTGAGTTCGCAGCTCGACCGATTGTTGCACTATCTGCTCGAGACCATTCTGCCCGGCAAGCTGTTCGAACTTCTGCAACAGATCGGGCTTGCCTCCCGAGTCAGCGGCGTGCGGTAGGTGTCCGCGCTGGGTCGATATATCGACAATGGAACTTCGGTTTATCCAGTGCGATTCGGCGATTCCCGGCAGAAGTTCCCGCAGAAGGTCGCCGAAATCACGATCGTAGAGCTCCTCGATTTCAGGTCTCAGGATAAGCTCAAGCGATTCGCCGAGCGCGACCCCTTCGGTTAAGCGACCAATCGCTCTGCGTACGCGCTCGTGTGCCTGCGGTTTGGAGTCGTTGTACAGCATTACGATAGCCATGAGGAGGTCCAGCTCAACGCGTTCGGACTCTTGCATGCGTACCCGGTAATGCTGCTCCAGCTCGGACACAAAAGAACCGGCTTCTCTCCACGCCCCGAGATGAAGGGCGAATCGCCCTGCCTCGAGGGAGGTTTTGATGCCGAGCTGAATACCCCGGCCGTCGCCGGCTTCGAAGAAGTGTCCGGCGATTCGGCGCAGCCGGCCGATGTCTTTTTCGTGAACCGTGCGGTAGAGATATTCGGCCGCCTGCATATGGACCCTGCGTTTCACGTCCGGGTCCATTGTTGCGGCGATACTTTCTTCGAGGAGCCAGTGCCGAAACCGGAACTCTGTCTCTCGCTCTGGGTCCCGCTCGAGCATGCCGCGCCGGCGGGCGAGGTGCATAGTTTCGACCACCTCTTCCCGGGTGCATTCCATGCAATGCACGACCGCATCGATGCAGAGGTCTGTTCCAAGTACGGCAGCGGATTCGAGTATTCTGCGTTTCAGCCCTCGGAAATCTGAAATGCGTTGCTCCGTGACCGCGCGGAGTCGGGAAAGGGTATTATCGGAAAGAGGATTCAGCACGAGCGAGGCTGCTGATTCGGAGCTTTTCGGGTCGTCGAATAGTTCGCGCAGCTCCTCGAGTATAAGGGGGTGACCGCCTGAGAGCGAATACATCGCCGTCACCGATTCTACGCTGACCGACATGCCGTGATCGTAGAGATATTCACGGACATCGGCTTCGTTGAGAGGGCCAAGCTCGATAGTATGCATGCTTCCATACGATTGCAGATATCCGATTGTATCCGCGGCCGCTGTTCCGGGCACTATCCGTTCCGGGCGGAAACTCCCGAGAAACAAAACCGCCTGCCCTTCGACCTCGGGTGCTATCTCAGGGATGAGGGCGAGTGAATCGCTGTCGGCGGAGTGAATGTTGTCCACAATGAACACAAACGGCAGAATGCGGCTTGTCATGTGAAAGAAAAGACGTATTTCTTCCGATAGCCGTCTGCTCACATTGTCGATTCTCGGATCGGCGCGCCGGCTGTGATCACAGCTTGCCCGCCTTCCATAGCGCGCGAACAAATCCGGTGCCAGGCCCGAAAGCACATCCCAGGATTCGCTCATAATCGACTGGACCGCATCGTCCCGACCGATCCGGGTCGCCTGCTCGATCCATTCGCTCATGCCACGGCGCCATAACTCGAACGGACTGGCGGGTCCGTAATCGCCGAGGTATACTCGGCAGGCCATGTATCCCCTCGCTGAGGCTTTCTTCGCGAGCGCATTCAGGACAGACGTTTTTCCGATTCCGGCTGTACCGGAGATTAACACTCCCGTAGAATGGGGCTCCGGCAATCGGTCGAGGCAGGTAGAGAGGTAGTTGAGTTCAGCGTACCGTCCACTGAGCATGCAGTTCCAATCCCTGAAGAAACTTTACCACAAAAACAATCACGTGTCGCGGCCCGGATATAACTTCTTTACATTCGCACTGCACTACGATACTCATATGGGAACATGACACGGCGGGTCTTAGCTCAATGCTCTGTTCGGTCGTTACGGGTACTATGCTGCCTCGGCGGGCAAAAACTGTCTGTGTCGATATAAACTCGGCGGTCGCCGCGAAGCTCGAGCGACCGCGGATCGAGTCAGGCCGTAGAAATTGTCGGCGATGTCGGGCTGTTTCCGCGCGCTCTCGCGGATAACGCACCTCATTAATCGTGTTTTTGCCACGTGATAAATTACAATCGAACCGCAGCGACGACGCTGCGCAGGGGATCAAATACGTATGGAACCAACGGAACTCAAAAGCCTGCATCCGCTCGAAGTTAAAGTGCTTAACCACTATGACCGGCAGGACCGGATTACCGTATCCGATATGCAGCAGGCGCTCGACCTTAAAGAAGGCCAATGCAATCAGGCGATCAGCTGGCTCACCGCGCGGGGGGCGTTACAGGAAGTATCGCGTACCGAAAGCACCGTGTACGAGTTAACCGATTTCGGACGGGAACAGGCCTCACAAGGTACTCCCGAACAGCGGCTTCTCGCCTATGTGCGCGAGCATGGACCGACGCCGATGAACGACCTCGCCGAGGCGATCGGCCTGGAAAAGAAGGATATCGGTTCCGCCTTCGGCGCGCTTTCGAAGGCCGGAGCCGTGCGCATGGGCGAGGGCAAACGCGTGGAGCTTCTCGATGAGGATGCTGCTCCGTGGGTTGCCATACAAAGGGCCATGATCGATCGTGCCGCCCGCGACGGGGCGCTCGATGCCGCAGACTTGACTGACGAACAGCAGAACGCGATCGCCTCGATTGCCAAGAAGCGCGGAGCGTCCGGTGTCGCATTCAAGATCTCCGAACGCTCTATCGCCACGCTCGAGCTTACTGAGTACGGCGAGCGCCTCAAGCGCGACGCGGCAGCGGCCGGGCTCACCGGCGAAGAGGTTGGAAGTCTTACACCCGCGATGCTGAAGGACGGAAGCTGGAAGCAGAAGACGTTTCGCGAATACAGTATCAATATGGCCCCGGCACGGCTTGTTCCGGGCCGTCGAAATCCATATGCAGAGTACATAGAGACGGTGAAGGATAAACTCGTCGGGCTCGGATTCGAGGAGTTCGATGGACCGCTGGTAGAGACGGAGTTCTGGAACTCCGATGCGCTGTTTATGCCCCAGTTTCATGCCGCGCGCGATATTCACGACGTCTATTACGTGGCTGAACCGAAGCACGCGCGCGAGATCGAACAACCGTGGCTCGATCAGATCGCCGCCGCGCACGAGAACGGCTGGAAGACAGCGAGTCGCGGGTGGGGCTACGACTTCGATCGCGACTTTACCCGTCGGCTTATCCTGCGTAGCCAGGGTACGGTTCTAAGCGCGAAGCAGCTTCCAAAGGCAAAGGTACCGGGGCGGTACTTCGGTATTGTTCGCTGCTTTCGCTACGATCAGGTCGATGCCACGCATTTGAGTGATTTCTACCAGACCGAAGGAATTGTGCTCGGGGAGGACGTAAACCTGCGCACGCTCCTCGGTATGCTCCAGTTGTTCGCCGAAGAGGTTGCCGGAGCAGAAGAGGTTCGATACGTACCGGGCTACTTTCCGTTTACCGAGCCGTCGGTGGAGGTTCACATTAAGCATCCTGAGCTCGGCTGGTTCGAACTCGGCGGATCGGGAATATTCCGCCCGGAGGTGACCGAGCCGCTTGGGATAGACGTGCCTGTTCTTGCCTGGGGTCTCGGCATCGATCGGATGGCGCTCATGCACCTCGGCCTCAATGACCTACGTGAGCTTTTTTCAACGGATCTCGAGCGCGTAAGGCTGCGCCGCCGAAAATAACCGGAGGAAATACCAATGCCCAAAATAGAGCTGTACCGTAACGCACTGGATCGATTTGTCGGCGAGCGACTGGATCGCGATTCGCTTGAAGAGCAACTAACCGTTGCAAAGGCCGAGATCGACGAATGGGAAAACGACGAAGGGCTCGTGAAGATAGAGCTGAACGACACCAATCGTCCCGACCTCTGGTCTACCGCCGGACTAGGGCGTCAGCTGAGAATCTACCGCGGAGGGCAAAAGCCGTCTTACGATTTTTTCAGCACACCGGAGTCCCCGGCCGACACCGGTAACCGCGTCATTACGGTGGATGCGGACCTCGCAGCGCGCAGGCCCTTTATTGTCGGATTCATAGCAAACGGAAAAGAAATCGACGACGCGACATTGGCCGATATGATTCAGACTCAGGAGAAACTCTGCTGGAACTTCGGCCAGAAGCGGAAAGCGGTGGCGATGGGTATCTACCGAAGCGATCTCATTCGGTTTCCGGTTCGTTACCAGAGCGCCGACCCTGACTCGACGCGGTTCGTGCCGCTCGGGGAACACGCGACCGAGCAGTCGCTGCGGGAGATTATCGCCAATCATCCGAAAGGCGAAGAGTTCGGCCATATTGTGTCCGGATTCGACCGAATGCCGTTCCTCAGCGACGCGAGCGGCGAGCCGCTCAGTTTTCCGCCGGTGATTAACAGCGCGCGACTCGGCGCGGTTGAAACCGGCGACTCGCAGGTATTCGTTGAAATGACGGGAACCGACCATCGGATTCTCATGCTTTCCGCGTCTATTGTTGCTTGCGATCTGTCGGATGCCGGTTTCGAAATTCTACCTGTTCGCACCGAGTATCCCTACGATACGCCGTTCGGGCGAAGCGTCGTATCCCCGCTATACTTCCAGGTTCCTGTAGAAGTCGATGTTTCGTTCGTGTCGCGTTGGCTCGGAGTCGAGTTCACGGCGCAGGAGGCGCTTCAAGCCCTTGCGAGAATGGGTGTGCGAGCGGAGGTTTCCGGTACCGAAGCATCCGAACCCGGCAGCGTGCTGGTGCACCCTCCGGAGTATCGCAACGATTTCCTGCATCCTGTCGATATCGCCGAAGACATTATGATTGGCCGTGGCATGCACAGGTTCGAGCCGGAGGCTCTCAAAGACTTCACCGTCGGCCGGCTCACAGCGGTGGAGGAACTCAGTCGGGAAGTCAAATCCCTTCTCGTTGGCCTCGGATACCAGGAGTTCGTCTTCAACTATCTTGGCTCTAAACGCGATTATCGCGAGCGGATGCTCGCCCGTCCGCTCGACAGCGATGAACCGATCGATACAGGCGATATGGTTCGTGTCGAAAACCCCATGAGTGAGAATTTCGAGTTCATTCGACCAAGCGTATTGCCGTCGCTTCTTTCGGTCGAATCGGGCTCAGCCAACGCCGTCTACCCGCACAAAAGCTTCGAAATAGGAAAAGTGGCCTCGCGGGACGACAGCGACGTGACAGGGACGCGCACCGACGATATGCTCGGTCTCCTCGCCTCCGATGCGGACGTGACGTTCAATACCATTCGCGACCAACTACACGTGTTGTTGTATTTCCTCAACGTCGACTATGAACTCGCCGAGTCGGACGATCAGCGCTTTCTTCCCGGTAGACGCGCCGAGGTAATGGCCGGAGGTCGCTCCTTAGGAGTAATCGGAGAGGTGCATCCGCAAGTGCTGGAAAACTGGGGAGTGGAAATGCCGTGTGCGGCGTGCGAGATCGACGTCCGTATGTTGATGGAACGCTGACAGGAGACAGCTGTTTCGCGCGCAGCGGTGGGTGGCACTTAGATTCGTCCGGGTCTACACTGGTCTGCGGAGGCAGTTTCGGTGCTAGAAGACGACGATGGACAACCCTCGGTGCTGATGGCCTATCCAGGTGCTGACCCCGACCCGGACAAGCAGGATATCTTTGTCTACGTTCGACCGGAAACGAACAGCGTTCAGATCGAAAGCCGGCTATTACGTGTGGTCAGGCGTTGTCCCGCGTATCGAAAGGGTCTCGAGCTTATCTATATGGCGAATCTTCCCGGTGAGTACATTATTCGTCATCGGGTTGTTGAGCGTCACTACTCGCATACGCTTTTTTTCGCAGTACACGGGGCTGCGTCGTTCAGCGAGCAGATGAAGCACGAATTCGAGCTGAACAGCGGTGAAGCGTTCCGTAAGGAAAGGATTATCGGTGGTTTCGAGGCCCTATCCCGGCTCGGAATGACTCCCGAGGAGCTTTTTGCGATCTGGGTCGACAATGATGCGGTGATTACGGTCGCCGGCCAGACACTGAAGTTCATCGACGGCTACTGGATAATCGGCTACGACATACCGGCGCTCATGCACAAGAATACGCGTAATACCGATATCGCGGTGATGCTTTTTCGCACCACGCTCGGGTATCACTACTTTGCCCATCTCGTCGCCGATATGTTCAGCGATATTCGCAGCGACGGGCTTGTCGATAATCGAATGCCGCGGAGTCGTGTTTTTCACTACTCGCGCAGTCCCTTCGAGCAAATGCTCGACGGTACTGGGTATCTCGTTGTTGACGGTCAGACTCCCGCCGGGCTGAGCGACTTAAGCTTCTCACAGTTCGCGATGGGTCGGGGGTTCGACTTGAACGCGCTTTCGGGTATACTGTCCAACCCAATGTTTATCTGGGAGCGACCGGACGGCGGGTACTTCGAGCGTGATATCTATTCCGCAACCGAACACATGAATTGTAGACAGGCGCTCGCCTACAGCCGGCGGGCACTCGCGCAGCGTCTTTTGCATCATCCGCAGCCGGTGAAGCGTGAGGCGAATCGGTGAGCGACGAGAGTAAAGGGCTGACTCGCGAACTCGCGCTCATCGAGCGGGTTATTCCGTTCCGCTTTCTCGACGGGGCGCTGCGCGACGAGCTCGCCGGAAAACTCGAGTATGCTCACTTCGATGCCGGAGACATCATTATCCGTCAGGGAGATCCCGATGACCGGTATGTATACCTGCTCGAGCAGGGGACTGTCTCGATAACCTCCCCGAAGGAAGCCGACGCGAGCGGGTACCCCCGTCGGATAACGAACGTAGAGCCGGGCCACTACTTCGGAGAATGGGAAGCGGTGTTCGACGTTTCGCGTACATACGAGATCACCGCGGACACAACTGTCGAGTCCTATCGAATCGCAGGCGATGATTTTCTCTCTCTTATGGGCAAGTCGCCGGTTTTTGCCCAGGGCCTCGGCACATTACTTCGCGACCGGCAGGGAATATTTGCGTCTTTCGATCGCTTTAAAGCGGAGCTATTACGGTCGGTAACCCAGGGTCACATAATCGTAGCGAAGCTGCTGCCGTTCTTTCGTTCGCTCCAGCCCGCGCTGCATGCGGGAGTAAACGATGACAGCCGGCTGGATACGGCAGCCTTGTCGTACGCAGTGCGGCGACTTCCGGAAAACATCACCCGTACCTTCGCCTTTCTGCTCAGTGACGAACTTGTAGGCGCCTACAGCGACCCGGATTCCTACTTTCCGTCGGTTTCGACCTCCGCTCGACGCCGGGAGGTCTGGGAAATGCTTCCCGGCAAGAATCTGGTGCTCGTGCGAAACGGTCTTTCTGATCTTTTTGATCT
The DNA here is from genome assembly GCA_046545955.1 of Spirochaetales bacterium. Lineage (GTDB taxonomy): Bacteria > Spirochaetota > Spirochaetia > DSM-27196 > SKKC01 > SLAN01. The sequence continues at coordinate 8,403 of JBKGYS010000048.1, forward strand.
TATTACCTGTCTGTGCACCTATTCGATCGAGGCTGGAAAACTGAGGTTGCGGCTCAACAAGATCGACCAGCTGCGGCGGATTTCCCGATTTCTGAAAGACTCCGAACAGCACGACGAAGCGTCGTTTCTCGATTCTCTTCCGTTTACCCGGGCGGAGCGGGAGGGACTGCTTGAAATCTGGCCGGGGGAAACAATTCAACGCATCTACGAAATTGTTCGACACCGTGAAATGTTCGCCATAGATGTTCTTCGCCGAACGAACACCTATAACAGCCGGCGTGCGGAATCCTGGACCGCGCAGCTCGCGGCAGCCACGCGCGAGCACATAGGGTACGATCCGGCCTGTCTTCCCGACGACGTCGATGTGCATGTCATTTCAAGCAACACCCACTCGGTTACCAATTGTCTCAACCCCTGGTACCGCCGTAATCGCGAGCAGATACTCGAATGGGGAGCTCGCGAACGGCCGGAGGTCGTCGGCGATGACTGGTCGGCAACCGAAGATCTGGTCTACGCGCTGGCGCGTGAGTTTTTTCTGGCGAATCCCGAAGCAGCACGCGAGAGCAGGGAAATGGGTGAAGCGCACGGTATCAGCAGGCTGGAGTCCACCGCCTCGACCGGTATTCAGGTTCAGATTATCGATGTCACCCGATTGCAGAACAACGGACTGGATCCGGGAATAGGCAAACTGGACACCAGACGCCCGGCCTTCGTCGTAAACATAGATTATGCATTCGGTGAGCAGGCGGAACACATCATGCGAAATCTGCTGATGCTCTTTGGTCGAAATGTAGCGAGCATCAACTTTCTGGGTAAAGCGGGTGCGCTGGTCGGGCAGCGGGGAGATGTGCTTCATCCGACCGCATTTGTGGAGCAGTCTTCCGACCTCTTTCAGCCCATTCCCAAGTCGCACGAGCAACCCGAACGCAGGCTCGCGGCACGGTTGAAGGGGCGGGGGTTACACTGCGGTCCAATGCTTACCGTTGACGGGACGCTGCTGCAGAATCGTCTGATGCTGCATTTTTATCGGCATATTTGGAGCTGTATCGGATTGGAAATGGAAGGAACCTACTATTACAGGCAGGTCACCGAGTCCACGCAGCTCGGGGTTATCCGCCCCGAGGTAACGCAAAGGTTCTTCTACTATGTCTCTGATCTCCCACTCGCCCCACACGGATCGCTTTCGAGCCGTATGGCGCTCTCCGAAGGGGTTCCACCGCTTTACGCGATTACGCGACATATCCTCGATGAAGCGCTCGCACGGGCAGACTGACGTCGTGACGTTCGAATCCCGTCGTCGGAGCGCCGGCGATTACCCGGCAAGAGCGAGTCCCTCGTCGGTAACCGCGACGCGAAAACGCTTGAGAAGCGCCGGGAGCCGATCGAGCGCTTCGCGCGCCGTCTCCGGTTCGTCTCGCTCGCAACCCCGCTTGAGCGTCAAAAGGCACACCCTTATGTTCGTTGCGCCCACGTTGGCCGCGGAGTCGGCGATGCGCTCGGCAATCAGTTCGGCGTCTTCGAGCCGGTACTCGGACAGAGCGGAGTCAAGCTCCTGACTCCGTTCAGCAGTGGTTTTCAGGAAGTCACGAATTGCGATTTCCAGAGCGCTACGCTCGTTGCCGTTGCGCCTCATGGCGTCCTCGCGTTCGAAGTCCTCGGCGTCGGGTAATTCCGAAGGGGTATATGTGTTGGCGTTCCCGTCGCCCTTGACGTCGGTACGCCGATCGCCGGGATCACCGTCGTCGGTTCCGTCGGCGTCCTCAGGAGCTTCCGGGCGAATGTGGGTACGGATCATCTCGAGAAAGCTGTCGATCTGCAGGGGCTTTGCGATGTAGTCATTCATGCCCGATTCGACGCACCCCTCGCGGTCTTCAGCCGACGCGTACGCGGTCATCGCGACTATCGGAACGCGCTTGTCGGTAACCGGACCATCACTCGCGCGTATTTTTCGTGCCGTCTCCATCCCATCCATTCCCGGCATCTGCACGTCCATAAGAACAAGTCTGAACCTCGAGTCGGCAAGCGTTGATAACGCACTTTCTCCATCCGCGACCGTCGTAACCGTGTAGCCGGACTTGTTCAGTATCTGTTGAGCGACGATTTGATTGATGTGATTATCCTCGACCAAAAGGATATCTGCCGTATACGTCATGATTCAGGTGACCTCCTGGAGATTGAAAATGGCACCGTCAACCTCATTGCGCTCATTGTAAACAGGGTTTCCCGACAGTTCTATCGTGCGCCGCTCGCCGTCGCTGCGCTTTAGCGAATACCGCAGCCGTTCTACCTCGACTCCCTCGTGCATAAGCCGATAGAAGGGCAACTGCTCCTCGGGTACCCGGTCGCCGCTTGCGTCGAGAAGTTCGAAGGACTCGGTGCCGTAACCCTCTTCGACCAACGTTACTTCGTCGGCTCCGAGGAGTTCGGTAGCTCTCGTATTAGCGAACACGATACGGCCCGACGCGTCGAGTATAACAACGGCAATCGGATTGCACTCGAGCGTGCGGGTGAGCAGGTTGTACTGAAGCTCGAGCCTGTGTTCTGCCTGCTTGCGATTGGTAATGTCGAGGAGGGTGATAACCACGCCGCCGATCGATTGTCCGTCGGCTCGATACGGATGTATCTTTATCAAGATCCACGACCCGTCCTCGACGCGGGCCTCGATGGCGCTGTCGTCGAGCGTCTCGGTCACCGAAACGATATCGTCTATCAGGCCCGGATAGTCAATTTTGTGGCTGAGGTCGCTGATCGGGCGTCCCACATCCGTTTTAATGATACTGAAGTATCGCGCTACCGGCGGGGTATACTTTCGAATCTGTAAGTCGCTATCGAGAAACAGGGTCCCGATATCGGTTCCTGCGAGTATGTTGTCCACGTCGTCGTTGAGCTGTGAGAGCTCCTCAATTTTTTTCTGATACTCGGAATTAACGGTTATGAGTTCTTCATTCACAGACTGAAGCTCTTCGTTGGTACTCTGCAGCTCCTCGTTCGACGACACGAGCTCTTCGTTGGTAGCCTGCAGCTCTTCGTTGGACGTTTCGAGTTCCTCAATCGTCGCCTGCAGGTTTTCGCGCGTGTACTGCAGTTCGCTCTCGAGATCGGCAATGCGGCTGCGAACGCTCTCTTCGACGTCGTAGTGTGTAACCTCACCCGGTTTCACTTCCTGCTGCCCGAGACGCCGGAACAGAACAGCGTAGTAATTGGTATTATGAACGGTACGCAGAGGACGCACAGTGACCTCGGCAACAAGGTCACCGCCATCCTCGGAAATGCGAATGCCGTCGCATACGACTTCTTTGCGTTCTGTCAGAGCCGTTTGCAGGGTCGAGCGCAGTGGAATCGCCAGGTCCTGCCGCGCCATTTTCAGAAGGTCGAGATCGATTCTCCCGTAGGGAAGCTTCAGAAACGGCGATGTCTCTCCAAAAAGATGGAGCACCTCACGGTGTTCGTTAATTATGGCACACGGCGGCATATATTCTTCTATCAGCCGCTCGTAGAGACTTTCGTAATTCTGTCGGACCCCCTGGTTCCAGGTCGAAGACGGCGCCGGGCGGGTGCCACCAGCAACCGCGTGAACGGCGTGCTTATCTGTATTCCCGGAAGTCTCCGTGGTGTCCTGCAGGCGTTGAGCTCGCTCTTGAAGCGCGCCGCGGTTCGCTTGTCCTTCGGGAACAGCAGGTGAGCTTGCCGTTGCGGTCGTGGCGCTGGACTCGGTTTCCAAACGAAAAATCTTCCATTTCGGGTCGTACGTCGAAAAGTACCGGGCATGATCACCCACTGTCTCACTCGAGCCGAGCACAAGAAATCCGCCCTGGTTCAGGGAGAACTGGAAGTTGGTCAGTACGCGCTTCTGCAGGACCGGTTGCAGATAAATCAGGAGGTTACGACAACTTATAAGGTCTATCCGTCCGAACGGGGGATCTTTGAATATGTTGTGATAGGCGAAGATTACCATATCCCGGATCGCCGGAACGATCTGGTACTTATCACCTTTGCGGATGAAATACCGCGACAGTTTCCCCGGACTCGCATCGGCCGCTATGCTTTCCGGATAGATTCCGTATGAGGCGTTCTCGATTGCTTCTTTATCGATATCCGTTGCGAAAATCTTGACGTCCGGCGAGATTCCGCGTTCGCGGCAATACTCGGAGATAAGAATTGCGAAGCTGTAAGCTTCCTCGCCGGAGGAGCAGCCCGCGATCCAGACTCGAAGCGTATTGTCGCTCGCTTTCGTCCGAAAAACTTCGGGCAGCACCTTTTCAGCAACCGCATCGAAGGCTTCAGGATCGCGAAAGAATTTTGTCACGCCTATGAGGAATTCCTTGAACAGCGTCGATACTTCCAGCGGGTGCTCTTCAAGGTAGGCAACGTAGTTGTCGAGGTTTTCCGTTTTCGTAATATGCATTCGCCGCTCGAGCCGGCGTAGAATGGTGCTTTCCTTATAGAATGACAGGTCGACGCCCACGCGCTGCTTTATGAGCATGAATACGCGATTGAGGCTGCTCGGTGTGTCCGCGGGACCAGGCTCTTCGGCCCCGGAGTGCTTCAGGCTGCCTGAAACGAAGTTACACAGTTCAGCCGGGAGCAGACTCGCCGGAAGCACATAGTCGGCGATGCCGGTGGCCGTGGCGCTTCGAGGCATCCCGTCGAACTTGGCCTCCTCTTCGTCCTGGACCATTACGATCCCACCTTCCTCCTTTATAGCGCGTATGCCCCGGGTTCCGTCGCTGCCGGTTCCGCTGAGAATGACTCCAATTGCCCGATCGGTCTGATCCTCGGCAAGCGAGCGGAGGAATATGTCGATGGGAAGATTCAGCCCCTGGTCCTGTTCCGAGAGGTACAGAACGCCGTTGAATATAGTCATATTCTTCTTCCGTGGTATCAGATAGATCGCTCCACGTTCGACGGTCGTTCCGTCCTGGGCCTCCTCGATCGGCATTCGCGTGTGTTTAGCGAGCAGCTCACCCATGAGACTCTTATAGTCCGGGCTGAGGTGCTGGATAATGACGAACGCGAATTGATCGGAATCAGGCATATTGTCGAAAAACGTTTCAATCGCCTCGAGGCCTCCCGCCGATGCGCCGATGCCGACGGTAAAGAAGTCGGCCTGCTTCTCAACGACGTGTTCGCCTGGGGACACTCCTTTCAATACCATTACCGATCTCCTGAGTCGCGAATCAGGTCGCGAAGGGTTCTCAACACTACATTCCGGCCGAACGGTTTGCTGATGTATCCATCCAGGCCATGATCAAGAAAGTACTGGCGGTCCGTACTCGCATCGTGCGCGGTAATTGCAACGACCGGTGGCCGACCGGTTTCGCCGAGTTTTTCACGGATACGATGGGTTGTCTCCATACCGTCCATTCCCGGCATCGCTATATCCATAAATATGATGTCGAAGGCCGTCTTCTCAACTGCTTCCAAAGCCGCCGTTCCGTCCTTAACGGAAAGCACGGTCTGTCCCGCGTTTTCCAGGATTGTTTTCAGTACCAGGGTGTTTACCGCGTTGTCTTCGACGATCAGGACGGTTCCACCGTGGTGTGCGTCGAGCGCGGGCCGGCCGTGAGGGTTTGCTTGATCGTCCGGGGATTCCCCCGCGCCGGCAACGGGAAGGGAAACGCTGAAATAGAACGTACTCCCTTCCCCGGGCGTACTTTCGACGTCGAGCCGGCCGTTCATGAGCCTCGCGAGGCCCAGCGAAATAGCAAGTCCCATACCCGTTCCCTGAAACCGTTTCCGGTATCCCTCGTCGGCCTGTGTGAAACTGTTGAAAATGCGTCTTTCCTGGTCTTCCGTGATGCCGACGCCGGTGTCGCTCACCGAGAACGTAAGCTCAAGCGTATCCCCGAGGGAAGGGGGTGCACTCACTCGGACGCCTATTCGGCCGTGTTCTGTAAACTTGACCGCGTTGTCGACAAGGCTGTCGAGGATTTGTCTGATCCGTTCAGCGTCGCCCATGACTCGAGTATCGAGAGCCAGCTCGCTTCGAAGGAAGAACTCGAGACCCTTGCGCTTTGCTATAGCTTCGCCGGATTTTCGAACCGGTTCGGTGACCTGCCAAAGCGGGAAATCGGAAACCTCGAGCTCCATGCGGTTTTCCTCTATCCGCGAAAAATCAAGGATTGTCTCGATTATCGAAAGCAGACTTCGGGCGGATTCGTGAACTGTATGAATATAGCGGTACTGCTCCTCGTTTAACGGTGTGTCGAGACACAGCTCGCTCATCGCGAGAATGCCATTCATGGGTGTTCGGATCTCGTGGCTCATGTTGGCGAGAAACACGTTTTTTGCCTTGTTTGCCTTCACAGCATCCTCTTTCGCGAGCAGTAGATCATCTTCCATGTGTTTGCGCTCGGTAATATCGAGAACGCCGCTGAGGCAGCGGTCGGGTAGTCCTTCTCTTGGCTGCAGTCGACTCTCGAACCGAACCCAACGCCTTTCACCGGAACGACTTGTTATTTGTAGATCGATGGTTTGCCGGGTACCTCGGGAAAACACGTGTCGAATGTGCTCAAAAAAGCGGGAGTGATTTTCCTGCGGAAGAAACACAATGAACGGTTTGCGGTGAAGGTAGTAGCGGTCTGCACCGAGAATCTTTGCGCCGGTAATATTCGCCTTTTCGATTACCCCGTGCTTGTCCACGATGAAATATCCGATCGGAGCGTTCTCGAACAACGACTCGTATTCTTCCCGGCTCGACTGAAGCTCATTCTGTGTCTTCTGTAACTCCTCGTTCTGCAGCTCGAGCTCGATCTGATGAACCCGCAACTCGTAGATGGCGCGTTCGGGATCGTCGGCGCCGAGTCCGTGGGTTGAGCTGCTCGCGAGATACTCGGCCTTCCGGCGAATCTCGCGCTTGTCTTCATCCGATAACATCCGACCGACCCCCTGTGACTCCGGCTACCCCGTGCCACCGACTCGAAATGTGGTGTACCAACAGGCTTGGTTTTCACGTGAGTTGCGAAGTCTGGTGGGAAATATAAGCATCCCCGGCTCGGTGCATCTACCGGTACGATGTGTAGATTAGCAGGAACACAACGCGCTCAGCGGCTTAGCGTGCGTATCCACGTCTCGAGATCGCCGAAAGTTTCAAACGCGGGCAAGTCGCCGTTATCGGCTCGAATGGGCTCCGGCGCGCGAAAAAGGGCGCCGGCGTCGGCTCCGCGGATCATTTCGAGGTCGTTATGGCTGTCACCGGCGGCAGCCACCGGGAACTGCAAAGACTGAAGCGCTTCGACAACCCGCAGTTTACCGTGGGGTTGTCGCAGGCGCACATCGGTTATCGTGTCAGCATCGACCTGTAGTCTGTTGCAGAACACGGTTGGGTAACCGAGACTGCGGCTTATGGAGGGAAGAAACTCGTAAAACGTATCAGATACGAGAAACACCTGATGGGTTTCCCGCAGACGGTCGAGGAAATCTCGTGCTCCAGAAAGCGGGGCGAGTTCGCCTATGAGCCGCTGAATTGTCGACAATCCAATCCCGGCTTGTCGCAGCGTGGCGATGCGTCGGTTCATTAACTCGGTGTAGTCGGCCACATCGCGGGTGGTGAGGCGAAGCTCGTCGATTCCGCTTTTCTCCGCCAGTGCGAGCCAGACTTCCGGGAACAATACCCCCTCGAGGTCCAGACAAACTGCGTGCATAGGCAGCTGCTCCATTATCGCTTCATTATGCCGGTACGCACCGGTTTAAACCGGTTATCGAGTTGATACTTTCTGTACTGACCATGGTTGAGTTGCGATATTTGGGACTGAAATGATGAATTCCGCCCTTTCCATGTTGACGTATACTACGTGCTTTTACTACGATTACGGGATGGTGAGCAAGAATGTGAGCAGGGTGTCGGCCGACCATTTCAAGATTTTTCTGAAATCAATCCGGGAATGCCGGCTATCATACGCTCACGCGGAGCAATCGAACGATTGCAGTCTCGAAGTATGTCGGGACCGTGAGGCCTTTAGTTTCCGCTGATTGCAGCGAGCCTCGCGATCATTCACGGGTAATGCTTGGTGTGCACGGGGGATAGGAAGAAAAATATATGTCAGATCAAAATAGTTCCGAGCAGAAGGTGAAAATCCAGCTGCGAAATGTTTACAAAGTGTTCGGAAAG
>JBKGYS010000049.1:0-16056 GCA_046545955.1 Spirochaetales bacterium
TCGCAAACTCAAGCCCATCGGGAAGCTGTTCGGCTATACTGAACACATCGCTCGGGATGTCGAAGGAGAAAGAGTTGTACTCTGTTCCACCGTTTTTTTGGTAGTACAACGGGAAGTAGCCGCCGAAGACATCGGTATCTAAGTCGCCGCTCAGCCCGGCAAGCTCGTCATCACCAATTCCGAACTTCGCCTCGATCGTATACGGGTCGTCTTCGAGCCTTGTGACGGCTCTCGCGTCCTCGTCTTCATCATCCCCTTCGAGGTCTCCTTCGATGTCATCCAGGAAATCCGCTAACTCGACCCCCACCGTACCGCCGGGCACGCGGTAGGTCGGCTCGCCGCTGACCTCGACGCTCTCGAACATCTGCCAGTTACAACCGGCGAGCAAGAGCAGCAAGGTCAGCGACAGGCCCGCCCACGCCCAGTTTATAGTCTTCATACTGCTAAGTGTGGCACGGTTACGGGGCTTTCTCAACACGAACAGTAAAGATACGCGATTTATTCGCGCATGAGCGGGTTTCGATGCGAGCGTGTCGTACGCGCGTGAGCGACAACGTATTCCCTCGGGGATCTACATCTTCTCTCGAGCGAAAGAGCGCCCGCGTACCCATTACGCCGAAAAACAGAACCATAAACATTATGCTTGCCACTGCGGCCACGAGTCCCATATCCGGTACGCCCACCGGGTGCTGTGCGGCAATGCCGACGCGGTAGAAGTACCTCCCGAGTACACCGCTTGAGAAGCTCGGCCGGCGGTTCGGGCCCGGCATGGCGAAGACGAGGTCGAACGCGTTGAACTTGTCGGTAAACGTAGCCTCGGATACGACGACGATCGGCCACAGCAGCGGAAGCTTGACCCGAGAAACGAGGCGAATATTCGGGCACTCTTCGTGGAACGCATCGCTTCGGCGTAAGGAACCCACGCCTTTTTTTACGACGACCGGACCCAGACTGACCGATACCACCGCTTATCGATACCGACCATGAAAAAAAGCTCGATTATGCGGCGGTGACTCGCTACACTGTACGGTAATGATGCGAGTGCCCGCGCGTAGATTATCCGTCGTATTCGTTTTCACCGCACCTCTCGCGCTCGTCATAGGGTCGTGCGAGCTCGTACCACGCGAGACCTTCGCGGTTAGCTATGAACTGACGATGGATGAAAACATCGACCTGATATCCCTGGAGTACCGAAATAGCGAGGGAGAGCGCGTCGACGTCCGGCCGTCTGCAGGCGAGCGCGCGGGATCTGAAGGCTGGGACGCCGAGGGCGAAACGTGGACGGTAGCCTCAGATGGCTTTGCCGACGATGCGACGGCGGCTCTGGTTGTTCGTCCGAGGGATACCGCAGACGCCGAACGCGCAGACCTCGCTGCCAGTATCGTGGTCGACGACTCGACCGAGCGCGAGTATTCGTTCGCTCGTGAGGTGGATGGCGAAGGAGACGAGACCCGCGGTGAAGGAATTGTCCTCGAAGACGGGCGGCTCGAGCTTACGCTTTACTTGCGACGTGTGAGATGGCGCCCTTGATCGGGGTCGCTCGGCGAGTGGCCTTTACGAGTAGCGGTTCCGATGCATCTCCTGTAGGATGCCTGCGATATGGTGTCGATTGAGGGACTTATTGTCTCGTTCTGGCCGCTTCTCACGGCGGTGGCCACGATCGCGCTTTCGGTGTTTACGGCCGGGCACGCGATCCTCTACAAACGCGATTCGCGGGCGGCGGTGGCGTGGGTAGGTCTGATATGGCTCGCGCCGGTGGTCGGTTCGTTGCTGTATCTATTGCTCGGGATCAACCGCGTAAAACGGCGCGCCCTTGTTCGCCGAAGCGATGAAACGGCGCGTGTTAGGCCGATGGAGACGTGGTCGTGCACTCCGGAAGAGCTTCGGGAACGGCTCCCTTCGCATAGCGAACACCTTATCGAAATGGCGCGCCTGACCGCACGACTGACCGGTCTTCCCCTGACCTACGGGAACAACGTCGAGCCGCTGTTCGACGGGGAGCAAGCCTACCCGGCGATGCTTGAAGCGATCGAGCGGGCGAGAAAGAGCATTAGCCTGGCGACGTATATCTTCGCGCGCGACGCGATCGGTCTTCGATTCGTAGAGGCGCTCGGACGGGCGGTTCGTCGAGGTGTGCACGTCCGGGTTCTCGTCGACGCGGTAGGCGCGCGATACTCGAAGGGCTCGCTTATCGGAAGCCTCCGGCACGAGGGCGTGCGGAGCGCCGCGTTCATGTCGGGTGTGTTCCTGTGGCGTATGCCGTACTTTAATCTGCGAAATCACCGCAAGATAATGGTGGTGGACGGAGCTCACGGGTTCACCGGCGGTATGAATATTCGCGAGCATCACCTTGTGGAGAATAATCCGCTGCACCCCACTCACGACGTGCACTTCCGTGTGAACGGGCCGGTGGTCGAGCAGCTCCAAACAACGTTTGCGGAGGACTGGTACTTCACTACCGGTGAAAGACTGGACGGTGACCGATGGTTTCCGGGCTTCGATCACGCTCAGGCAGACGTGCTCGCACGAGTCATTCCGGATGGCCCCGACCAGGACCTGGACAAGATGAGCATGGCGTTTCATGGAGCAATGTCGGTCGCGCGGCGTTCGGTACGTATTGTCACGCCGTACTTTCTGCCGGAACGCTCGCTTATCGCCGCGATTAACACCTGCGTCATCCGCGGAGTGAATGTGGACATTGTGCTGCCGGCTCAAAACAATCTTAAAATGGTAGCGTGGGCGTCGACCGCTCAGATCTGGCAGGTCCTCGAATGGGGGTGTCGGGTGTGGCTTTCGCCCCCGCCCTTCGATCACAGCAAACTCATGGTTATAGACGGCGCGTACTCGCTGATCGGCTCCTCGAACTGGGATCCGCGTAGCCTTCGGCTGAATTTCGAACTCGGCCTTGAGTCGTTCAACGTCGACCTCGCGATGGAGCTCGAAAGAGTGATCGACGAGAAGATCGACGTATCCCACCCCCTGACCAAACGCGAAGTGGACGGGCGTACGCTGCCTGTGAAGCTCCGCGATGGGCTTATGCGGCTTTTTGCGCCGTATCTGTGAGCGCTGAGTATTTTAAAGAAAACGGGAAATCTGAGCCGCACTGGATTCGAACCAGTGACCCACGCCTTAAAAGGGCGTTGCTCTACCAACTGAGCTAGCGGCCCACGAATTGACTCTTTCGAAGATATTCGAGAAGTGAACAGAAGCTAACAAAGCTCCGCTGCCGTGTCAACGTTTGCGGGCGACTTTGCACGCCTCGCGGCCGTTTTAGAACCGCACGTCGGCGTTGAACCCAACATTGTAGACAGGGTTCAGCCCGGGCTCACTCGATTGCTCGCGCCCGTAGACCGCGCCGTTGAACTCGAGAACGCCTAACTCAAGTCCGGCGCCGGCGGCAAGCAGTCCCTCCGACAACCCGCCCCTGAGGTGCAGAATATCGAGCAATTGCACCTCGGTGCCAACGCCGAGCTTCAAGAGTACGTTACGCGGATTATCGCGCGTGAGAACATCGAAAGCGTCGAAATAGCTTGCGTACACGTCGACCTCGTCGATATATCGCGCTGCGCGGCCGAGGGGAAGCCTGTAGCGGACTCCGGTGTTAATCTCGGTCGGTGCTTTTCCTAACGAGGTTGATGTTTCGCCGACGTCGTCGCCGAGAAACGCTTCGAGCGATTCGTATTCGGTCGTAACGGTCGGCGCATACAGGTTGTCGGCGGTGACGGCGATCGATAGATCGTCGGCGTAGGTATACATCATTCCCAGCCCGATACCAAATCCCGAGCCGATCCCGAACGATGAATCGAGCAGGAGATCCGGGCCTACATCGCCGAGGACGTCCGCCAGCTCGATAAAAGGAAACCGCTCGACGTTAGCGCCTTCAATAAACGCGCCGATCGAAAGCCCGAGATCGAGCGTCGCGTCCCGGAATCTCGGCAAGGGTACCCCGAAGGCGTACCCGCCGCGGAGTACGAGGCGCTCGGTTGCACCGAGCTCGAACGTTCCACTCGCCGGCGAACTCAGCGAGACGCCGGTCACGTTGTGAATACTGAAGCCGATCCCGTTTCCCGTATACCCGAACGCGACAGGGCCGGCCGCATCGACTCCCGCGTTAATAGTCCGAAGCGTATCGAGAATATCGTCGTCATCGAGAAGTCCGTCGACTCCGTCGCCACCGGGCAGGAAGGACGGAAGGACCGAAAACACCGGCCCACTGATGGTCGTGCCGAGGGTCGTAAGCTGGTAGCCGGGCTCCGATCGGCTAAGCGCGGCCGGGTTATTCTGGGTCATCGAAAGATCGCCGCGAAGTGTCGGATGCGCGCCGCCGATCGCACTGCTTCTCGGGTAGCGAACGCGAAAGCGATCACCGCTGTCCTGCTGCGCCGCCAGGGAAGAGGCGCTCATGCCGATAAATGCGACAACGGCAATGAGAGAGACGATGTGTATTCGAGCTATCCGTGATTTTCCCATTATGTACCCTGTTTCGCCGCGCTGCGCGAGTGTATTACGATCCGGAGTTCACCGCGTCGCGCAACTCGGTCAATTGCCGATAGATCTCGCTGTCGGTCCGCTCTTCGCGTTCGTATCCTTCGAGCGAATTATTGAGGAGCGTTTCAACGCGTTCCCTATCCTCGCCATCCTCAATATCTTCCAGGCTCTCGCCTTCGCCGAGCGCTGAAATCCCGACTCCCGCACCTGCGTACGCCCATCGGTCGGGAGAGAAGTCCTCGGAGTCCGCCTCGAGCATAATATCGGCAGTCTGCCGGGCTATTTTTCTGCGCTCGGCGTCAAACGTCTTTTCGCTTACGCCGGTAGGATCGTCGAGATTATCGCTTACAACCCCGATAATGTCGGTTGCACCAAGCCCGAGCTCGACAAGCGTATTCCTTGTCTCCGGGTCATCGGAAAGATCCCGACCGTCGACTTTTTCCGATAGACTGTTATAGGCGCTCGTCATTTTGTCCTGGTCGCCGGAGGCTATGGCCTCGTTTCCATAGGCTACCAGCTGCTCCTCACTCATATTGTCCGGGTCACGGGCAAAATTTTCAAACACATTGGTAGTGAAAAGCGCCTCACAGCCCGAAAAAACGGCCAATAGTGCCAGCGCTACGACCAGCTGCCCGAGTGCATGGCTCCGTCGATACGAATACTTCTGTTGACCCATTATATGCTCCCGCCCCCCTTGAAAATCCGACCGCCGATTACACCAGCACGTTATACCTGCGCTGCGAAAGTTTGCTATCGGCAATCGACCGCTTTCGCCCTACAGTATAGTACTAAAAGCGCAGCTGTGCACCGACCGACGCACGCGATGCCGCCCCCTCGCCGAATACAATGCTCGAATCGAGTCGAAGCGGCCCGAGGCTCGCTCCGAATCCGAGCGACGGGCCATCGGCGTTAATCCCCGCGCGCGCCGAAAAGAAGCGAAGAACCGTCGCATCGATCCCGGCCGAGAGGTGATCAGCCGCCCGGCGACTACTCGAATCGGCGGAGGCGTGGCCTCGCGCGGTGAGAGCGGAGGAGTCCGAGGTAAACGCCCGATGGGGGTTGTATATATCGGCAAACACCGTCGGTTTGAAGAACCGCCAATCGAGCGAGTACGCCACACCGACGCGCGTCTGCATAGGAATTACGTACGACGCATCCTCCTCCAACAGACTTCCAGTACCATCTCCGCCGTCCGGAAGTCTTCCGTCGGCCGACGCCTCGATTACTTCCGCGAGCGAGTGCTCGCGGTAATCAACGGCCGTACCGCCGATATCACGTAAGCCGAGTCCGACCGATAGATTGCCGTAATGGGCAAGAACCCCGGCATCGAGCGCGAGCGCGAAGCCATTGAGTACCGGCGTATCGGCAAACGCGTCGCCGAAGGGCTCGCCCGAGGCGAACGCGCCGACTGCTTGCCCGTCATCGAAAACACCACGGACGCGCAACATGGGCCGCACCGCCCCGCCGACGCTTACTTCGATCGGACCGGCCGAAAAAGGAATCGCAAGGCCCGCTGCAAGCCCGGATTGAGACAGAAGATATCCTGTGGCATCGCGAAGGGCCCCGTCCTGACCGTCGGCGGTGCCCGATGCGCGCATAAACACCTCGTGGTCGGTGAAAAAGCCGAGACCAATATTGAATCCGCTGAGAAAAAACTCGCCCGATCCGCTGAAGCCGAATCCGTTACCGCTGAACTCGGGAGCGGCGACGGATGCAAACTCTCGCGGCAGGGGTACCATGCCGTCGGAAGCGAGACGGGTCCCGATTCGGGACAACGCCTGCGGACTAACGGCCAGAGCTCCGGCGCCGCGGGTAAGAAAACGAGCCGGTTCGGCGAATGCGGCTGGATTCAAACGAATCGCGGCCGCGGCTTCCGGGTACGCGACCGAACCTCCCCCGCCCGCCTCCAACTGCGGGTCGGACACCCGCGGTAGCGGCTCATGCCTCATACTATCAGAGGAGAAAAGCAATCCTGTCGAAGGCGTCAGGATAAGAAAGAGCGTAAGAACCGCGACACGATACAGCACGGACGGGACTATACACTAAATCGAGGAAAGTTACAATTTCTCCACTTTTGTACCTGGTCGCCGGTCTCTCTCGCGTGCTTACCGATACGCGTGCTTAAGGCTTCGCTCGCTCACCGATCCGCGGGCTTACCGACCCGCGTGCTTAAGGCTTCCCGGGTTTTCTCAGGCGGAACGTGACATTTTGCACGTGCCATTAAGCAACGCGCCGCTTTGCATGATCAGATCGGGGCTTGTAACGCTCCCGTTGAGCTGCGAAGAGGAAAAGAGCTCAACTCTACTCGCCGCGTGTACGTCGCCCTTGATTTGGCCCTGGATACTTACCACGTCGGCGTGCACGGTTGCGGTCATGCGGGCGTCTTTGCCGACGTAGAGGATCGACTCGGAGTTAACCGTGCCGCGAAACGTACCTTTCACGAGTACCGGCTCGTCGAAACTCATCTCGCCTTCGAAGTCGACGTCGGAGGCGAGCACGGTGGTAAGCTCGGACTCTTCTACCGAGCGTATGCGCAGATCTGACATGATAAGCCCGAATCCTACCGACCGGGTGGGCCTGTGTCAACGAAGCGGTCGAGTCCGATGGGCGCTACTCATCACGACGGTCGCGCCGAGAGCGGTTTTCTATTCCACGACCGCCGGCCGACTCCCGGCCTGCCGAACCGGGGCGACGGTCGAGGTCGGAATCGGCGCCCGCCGAATCGAGTCGCGCGAGGACATGCTCCACCGACTGCTCGAATGCCGTTCGAGCGCGCGAGGCATGCGGATTGAGCAGCAGAAGATCCTCGAACAGTTCGTAGGGGTCATTGCAGGTCTGCTCGACAAGCTGCTGCAACCTCCGGTAGCCGGTTGTTGCTATCGCGCTGTCGGGCAAATCCAGCTCCCCGAGGATGCGCCCGACGAGATGCGTAATTCCCTGGGTTCGAGCAGCTTCTCTGTCGTGTTCGTCGGCACTCATGGTATGCACTTCGAACCCGAGCTCGGAAAAGTATCCGGCCCAGATTGTTTCGAGCGACTCTGAATCGCGTCCCGGCGTGATTACTACCGGCAACGGGTGACCGGAGGCTCCAACCGAATCGGGACCGAACATCGGGTGTGTGCCGAGAATAGGGGTGTACGCAGGCAGCTCCCGTCGCATTATATTCAAGGGGTGCAGTTTTACCGAGCAGGTATCCGCAACCGCGGTGCCGGGTTGGAGAACCTCGGCGAGACGTCGGCAAACGGAGCCGACCGCCCTGATGCTTACACAGAGAAATATTATATCGCACTCAGCGAGTCTCGCCTCATCCACAAGTTCGACGCCGTCGGGAACAGGACGCGCGGATCTATTAAACGCGGAAACCGGGAACGTACCACTGAGTAGTTGCGCCCAAAGATTCCCGAATCGACCGAGGCCGTATACGCCGACGTGCATAGCCTCGAGAGGATACCGCTCCCGTCGAGGCATCGCAAGGGGCCGCGCTTTTCTCCCGGCCGACCCAGGGAGCTCAGGTGCGGCGGCTCGATTGTTTTTGAATCGCGGGGATACCTCTGCTACACTACCAGTCTGACAGTTCGATTCGATGTTGCACTATGGAGATGAAATAATGAGTTTTGTAGACAGGATTCACAATCGAGCCCGGATACGAAAGGGAAATCTCGTCCTACCGGAAGGAACCGAAGAGCGCACCGTCGCGGCAGCCCGCAGATTGATCGACGAACAGCTCGCGGGAACCGTTACGCTGCTCGGCGATCCGGGCGCCGTTGAAACGGCAGCAGCGAATGCCGGAGTCGATTTATCGGGTATACGCGTAGAGGAACCGGGAAAGGGCGAATCTCTCGATGAGTACGCGCAGGAGTTCTTCGAACTTCGCAAGCACAAGGGACTCACCGAGGAGCAGGCTCGAGAGCAGATCGTCGCACCGCTTGCCTGGGGGGCGATGATGACCCGACGCGGCGATGCCGACGCCATGGTGGCGGGCGCTGAAAGCTCCACCGCGGATGTACTTCGTCACGGATTTACGATTATCAGGACACGGCCGGGGGTGAAGTCGGCGAGTTCGTGTTTCGTTATGCAGCTGTCGGACACGACAAGAGGCGCCGACGGCGGGCTTATATTTGCCGACTGCGCGACTATTCCCGATCCCGATGCCGAGCAACTCGCTGAAATCGCTATCGCGGCGGCCGACAGCTGTCGTAGCTTTCTCGAGACCGAACCGGTTGTCGCACTGCTGAGCTTCTCTACAAAGGGATCGGCGGAGCACGAGAGCATCGATAAGGTGCGGGAGGCGCTGTCAATCGTCCGTGAGCGGGCGCCAAACCTCAAGGTAGACGGAGAGCTTCAGGCCGATGCTGCCCTCGTCGAAACCGTCGGAACCCGTAAGGCTCCGGATTCGAGCGTAGCCGGTCGCGCGAACGTGCTTATCTTCCCGGATTTGAACGCCGGAAACATTGGTTACAAACTCGTTGAGAGGCTCGCGGGCGCGGATGCGTACGGACCGTTTCTGCAGGGATTCGCCTATCCTATAAGCGATCTCAGCCGCGGCTGCTCGATCGAGGATATTGTGAATACCGCTGCCGCCACACTGTGCCAAAGCGAGTAGCAGGCGTGCCTATGAATATTGCAGTTGTCGGCTATGGCCGCATGGGACACGAAATAGAGCAGGTTCTTCAATCCCGGGGTCACGCGTGTCCGGCCCGCATTGACCCGGTAGCGTCGGGCGCGGACGCTGTCTCGCTCGATGAGGCCTTCGCCGCCACACCGAAGCCGGATGCGGTTATAGAGTTCGCCGCTCCGGCAGGGGTCGTCGACAACGCGCGCTGGTACGCGGATCACGGCGTCGCGGCGGTAGTCGGAACCACCGGGTGGGAGGAGCGGCGTGAGGAAGTACGGCGCATCGTCGAGCGCGCAGACGGGGCGTACCTGTGGGGAGCGAATTTTTCTGTCGGCGCCAACCTTTTTTTCGCACTCGTGGAGGCAGCCGGCACGCTCATCGATCATTTCGACGACTACGACCCGATGCTCTTCGAACAGCACCACCGTGGCAAAAAGGACAGCCCGAGTGGGACCGCGCTCGAAGCGGCCCGCAGGCTTATTGCTGTCTCGAGTCGCAAGAAGGAAATCGTTACCGAGGCGCTGCAGCGACCGATCAATCCGGAAGAGCTGCATGTTGCATCGCTACGCGGCGGATCGGTGCCCGGAACGCACCAGTTGTCGTTTGATTCTCCGTTCGACACGATCACGGTTTCTCACTCTGCTCGGACACGGGCTGGTTTCGCACTCGGTTCGGTCCTCGCCGCCGAGTGGCTTTCCGGCCGCAGTGGTTTCTATTCGGTGGACGATTTTTTCGCCGATCAGCTTGACCAAAGCATTGGTTCCACCTTAGGAGGGTAAGGCATGTTTGAAGGAGTCTATACGGCGCTTATCACGCCGTTCGCAGGAAATGGGGCGGTCGACGAAGACCGGCTTCGAGCGCTCGTCGACGCGCAAATCTCCGGTGGTGTGGAAGGGCTCGTACCGGTTGGAACGACCGGCGAAAGCCCGACTGTAACGCACGACGAGAATATCCGGATAATCGAAATTGTGTGCGAGCAGGCCGCCGGTCGAGTTCCAGTGATCGCGGGCACCGGTTCCAACAGCACCTCCGAGTCGATCGATATGACCCGTAAGGCCCGCGAGGTCGGAGCCACCGCCACACTCCAGGTTTCTCCGTACTACAATAAACCGAGCCAGGAAGGCTTGCGGCGGCACTTTACCGCGGTCGCGGACGAGGGCGGACTTCCGGTTGTCATCTACAACATTCCCGGACGCACGGGCAAGAACATCGAAAACGATACTATGCTTCAGCTCGCCGCTCACCCGAACATTGTCGCGGTCAAGGAGGCCAGCGGCAGTATGGCCCAGGTAATGGAACTCATACACGCCAAGCCCGACGACTTCGGCGTGCTCGCCGGTGACGACAATCTGAGCTTTCCGATTACCATGCTCGGCGGCAGCGGAGTTATCTCGGTAGCGAGTAACATTATTCCGGGCCGCATGTCGTCGATGATCGCCGCCGCGCTCGCCGGCGAAGTGAAGGATGCCCGCAGGCAGTTCTACGAGCTGCTGCCATTGTTCAGGTCGATGTTTCTTGACACGAATCCGATTCCCGTGAAGTACGCGATGACATCGCTTGGCTACTGCGAGGAAATCTATCGGCTTCCGATGTGCGAACTGAGCGATGAAAACAAGCGAACGCTCGACGGCGTTCTCGATATGCTCGGGCTTATCTGAAAATCGCTCGCGGCCGAGCGCGTACCCAAGCCGGGTACCCGGGGCCGCCCGCCCGGGGTGGCCTGAAGCAGCGGCTCAGAGGCGATCGGCGAACGCGTCGGCTATGCTGCATATCTCGGAAATAACCAGGGACGACGGCCTTCGCGACGGGTCCACGCCCGCTTGTCTGAGCCTGCCGTCGGTCTCGCCGCGGCCGTCGGTGCACAGGCTTCGCAGATTATTCGAAAGCGTCTTTCGCGGCTGTGCGAACGCGTGGTTTGCGAGCGCGAGAACCCGGACACGGTCCGGGCGCGGAGTCGAGTTCCGTCGGTCGAGTAAGACGGCCGCGGAGGTAACGTTCGGTCGCGGGTAAAAGCAGCCGCCGGGGATTGTTTTTACAAGCCGCGCGGTGTGTTCGAGCCGGCAAAGGATCGAAAACGCCGCGAAGTTTCTGCTGCCGGGTTCGGCAATCATTCGATCGGCCACTTCCCTTTGGACCGTGCACACAAGCCGCTCCACCGGGTCATAGCGGTTGAGCACCGACCAAAGAATGGCGCCGGCAGCGTTATAGGGAAGATTACCGAGGATCGCACGCGGTTTCTCGCCGTCCTCGAGCAGTTGCGGCATTTTCTTTGCCGCGTCTCCCTCCACGATCCTCAGGCTGCCCTTCCCTTCTGCGCTGTCGTCGAGTTCGGGTGCGAAACGGCGTCTGAGATGCCGAACCATACCGTGGTCGACCTCGAATGCGGTCACTGTTGCCCCGGCGTCGAGAAGCCCCCGCGTCATCGCCCCGAGGCCCGGTCCGACCTCCCAGAGGTTCATTCCAGGCGTCACTTTGAGTAGCGAGATCAAAAGCTCCCGCGCGGGGCGGTCAATGAGGAAATTTTGCCCCCAACGCTTACGCGCGGCAATCTGGTTTTCAGCCAGGTAGTCGCGGATACCGGCTGGGGAATCATCCATCGAATCGAAGAAGTCTTTGCTCATGCGCGTATCGCCGCCAACGGCGCAGCTTCAAACGGTAGCGCACCCAGGCGATAACGAGCAAGACCGGGATGACAAGCATGAATACCGCCGTCGCACCGACCGAGGCGATGGAGGGCGCGCGTGCTCCGGCGCGGGCAGTGCTCTCGAGCAACGACACCGCGGGCCCGAGCGCGGCCAGCCATGGTCCCGAAAACGGCCCGGCTGCGAGCGCTCCCCCTCCAAGCGCAATAATCATGACCGCGAGCGGGGTGAGCAGAATCGAGGATATGATGCCGGCGGGATAGATTACACCAAAGACTGAGTAAACCAGCGGGGCAGTCATTGTTTGCGCCGCCAGCCCGGCGGATAGACCGCCGCGGAGAATACGGGGTATTCGCGACGGCAAGAGTGAGTGAATTCCTCCCGATAGAACGACCAGACCCAACAGTGATAGAAAGCTCAGACCGAACGCGAGCGAAGTTAAATCCTTTGGAATAAGGACCGAATGCACGAGAAAGCTTAAGGCAAGGACAACCCGGAGGTTTACCGTTCCATCGCGGGCGCGTATCACCGTCGCGATGCAAAGCATGACGACCGCTCTGACAAGCGACGGACGAAGCCCGGCGAACCCGAGGTATCCAAGCGCAAACGCGCATACCGTGACCCGGGCAGCCGGGGGTGACATTAACCTTTTCGAAACAAAGTAGATACTCCCGGCAAGTATACCGAGGTGCATCCCCGACAGCGCAAGAATATGGGCGGCACCCGCCTCGCGCATGAGCCGCTCGGTCATATACGGAAGATCGGTTCGGTCGCCGGCAAAGAGCGCGGCAAACACGCCGCGGAGCTCAGCGGGCCAGTGGGAAACACGGTCGCGAAAAACGCGCGTCATCGAAGCGCGAAGTGCGCGTACATAGTCGGCGGGGGTGGAGGGTTTCTCGTATTCGAGCGCGGCGATTGCCTTCGAGTCGCTTGTCGCGCGTACAAAAACAATATCACCTGCGACCTCCACAGTGCCGACAATACGAAGCGGCGTCCCGGCGATCACCGCAGGAAGCCTGCGATCGCGAACAAAGGCGCGCGCATTCGCCGAGACGCACGCGTTTTCGTCGCAAATCCGGTATACGCGCGCCCACAGCTGGAACTCTCCGGTCGGCGCGCGGCGCGCGTCGTCGGCTGCGCGTAACGACAGAGTTACTGCGTTTTGACTGTCGGTATGCTCGAGCGACTCAAGGCCCAAGTGGGGCGGCATCTCGTATCGGCGAACGCGCGAGGAGGCGATAGCACCCGAGAGAATGCCGCACACAAGAATCCCCGCGGTTATCGCTGCGACGCGCCGACGTCTTCGAACGAGAATCGCGAGCGAGGCTATTCCGGTGATCGCCGCCAATGTAGCAGCGAAATCGAATCCCGCGGGAAGGTGCCGCAGGCCGTAAAATACGGCCGCGGAAATACAGGCGGTCCATTCGGCAGGCGAAAGTCGGGCTCGTACGCGGATCGTGTCCATTTCACTAGAGGATTACACGCTCGCGCAGTACGCTGATTCGCAACGGTAGCGAGAATCCCGGTTGTATTCCGCTCCGCGGTATTCTGCTCCAGGGTATTCTGCTCCGGGGTCGCTGCGAGTGAGCGGAGCCCTCAAGACACGGCGCCGTCCGTGCTGGGTTCTGCGGATTGCGGTGTTCCTTCCGACGACCCGCCGCTTTCGCCGGCTTTCGACACTGTTCTGCTCGGCGACGAGTGGGCGAGCGTTTCGTCGCGAAAGATATTGTAGACGTACGTCAGGATGTTATTCCTGATATTCCGGCTCGGAGCTTTCGCTTCGATATGCAGGACGCTCACGTTTTTCTTCTGCTTAAACGAAACGCCCTTCACGGTGCCGTTCAGTACGACATCCCGGCCGTTCACTCGTGTCTGAACCTTGACGGGCAAGCCTGGTTTCGCCTTGCCTCCGACCATAATTGCAGCGCCGTCTTCGGAAATATCGACCATTTTACCTCGATATCCTCCGGCCTTCTCGATGGTTTCGTTCGCTTGCTCTATACTTGAAAGCGGAAATAAGCGCCCCTCCGCCTTGAGCTCGGCTCTGACTGATCTGCGTTTTTGCGTGCGTACAATCTGATCAGCGTGCTGAATGTGTAGTATGGGGTACTTGCGCTCAAGGTAGTCGCCGATGACCTTACTCTCGAAGTAATACCCGGCATCCTCCTGACGCCAGAAATAGACGCTTATTTTCTGTCCCTGCCACGAGAAGCCCGGTGGAAGCCTGCGACCTTCCGGATAGGTTATGGCGAGATATTTTCGCATGTTTTCGACCACACGAGATGTGAACGCACCGCTCGCCCCGGGGAACGTGATCTTCAGCGGTTGGCCCTTGCTTATGTTTCTCGTGGAACGAAGTCCGAGTCGATACTTAGGCTGATTGAACTCAACATGCTTTCGAAATTGGTACAGTTTCGAGAGAAAATCGACGGCGTGATCGCTTTCTTCTTCTCCCCGCGACCGGAACCGCACGATTGTAGAGCGGATGCAGCGGTCGAGCGTCTTCTCCGACCAGAACAGGGACGTCGGGTTCTTCAGGTCGTTCTGCACGGCGACGCGGCGCAGGAGGTTAATCTCGCTGAACGAAAAGCCGCTTTCCTTGCCTTTCACAAAGAAAGGCACCCAAGGAAAAGTGAATCCACCGAGCCGTCTGAATAAAAGATACGCCGAGAGCGCTGCTATCGCGGAGATTATGAGGAAAAAATTCATACAGCGTCGCCGGCCTCAATTAACTTTTTTCATTCCCGAACGATAACTCGTTGACTTTAGTATAGGTAGTCCGACCGCGACTGTAAAGCAACGGAGAGCGGCGAATCAGCGACTCCCGGTAATGCCGTCGACCGCGGTTCGGGTTTACGATGGATGGCAAGGAGAGTGAGTATGACCTTACGCGATGAAGCCGAAGAGATCGGCAGAGAGGCAGTGAATGCAATGCTTCCGGACACGGCGGTCCGCTCGGCGCTCGCGCAACGCAGTCCGAACGGTCGGGTGGTACTTGTCGCGATCGGAAAAGCCGGCTGGTCTATGGCAAAGGCTGCCTGGGATGAGCTTGGTTCACAGATCGAACGGGGCATTGTCATTACCAAGGATGGGCATTCGAACGGGGAAATAGGCCCGCTTGCTATCCGTGAGGCGTCCCATCCGATTATCGACGAACGCGCGCTTGCGGCGACCGAGGAAGCTCTCGCGATGGTTCGTGACCTGTCGAGCGACGACACGGTGCTTTTCCTTGTCTCGGGGGGCGGGTCGGCTTTGTTCGAGAAGCCGGTTGAGGGCATCTCCCTTCAAGAGCTGCAGGAGATAACCGACACGCTTATGAATGCTGGTGCCGACATAGTCACGTTGAACGCCGTTCGGAAACGTTGTTCGGCTGTCAAGGGCGGCCGATTTGCCCTCGCGGCCGCGCCGGCCCGCGTCGAGGCGCTTATCCTTTCGGACGTACTCGGAGATCGGCTCGACAGTATCGCCTCCGGTCCGGCCGCGGCGGATCAGATTACCACCGACGAGGTGATCGCAATGGTGCGACGGTTCGGGCTCGCCGGTCACCACGCAGTAGCGAGAGTTCTTACGCGCGAAACGCCGAAGAGACTCGATAACGTGCACTCGCGCATTATCGGGAGCGTTTCGGTGCTTTGCGAGCGCGCACGAAAGGAACTGGTGAAACGCGGATACACCACGCTACAATTGACATCGACCGTAAACGGCGAAGCCGCCGAAATCGGAAAGCTCCTCGCCGAAATAGCCCGGGAAGTCCGGCAACGAGGGCAGCCGCTGCCCCCTCCCTGCGCGGTACTCATCGGAGGAGAAACCGTAGTGTCGGTGAGAGGAAACGGAACGGGAGGACGAAATCAGGAAATGGCGCTCGCTGCGGCGATTTCCATAGCGGGGTTCGAAAATACGGTTGTACTCTGCCTCGCCTCGGACGGAACCGACGGTCCGACCGATGCAACCGGGGGCCTGGTGGACGGAGGAAGCGCCGCACGAATCCGCGGCGCAGGCCTTGATCCGCGCGAACTGCTTGCAAACAACGACTCCTACCGGGCTCTCGAGGCCTCGGGGGACTTGCTCCGAAGCGGTCCGACGGGAACAAACGTCAACGACATCGCAGTGGTTCTCTGTCGATAGGCAGCTATCCCGATACGCCACACCGGAGACAGCCTTTGGCCGCAGTCCGAAGCGTATGGCCCATTCCGGTCGGCATGTCCGCAACCCACGGTACAACCAGGAAAAAAACATCAACCTATGAAACTCTTCACAGTACAGCTGCCGCTGTATCGCCACGCGCATAGGTCGACAAAGCCCGCCATGCCG
>JBKGYS010000050.1:0-15660 GCA_046545955.1 Spirochaetales bacterium
ACACGCGCTCGAGGCCGGCGCCGAGGATGTCTCGACTCAGAGTGAAACCATCGAAGTAATCACCGAGCCGAATGATTTTCAGGCGGTTCTTTCGACCCTTCAGTCGGCAGGCTTTAGCCATGAGTACGCCGAGGTAACACAGATTCCGGAAGCAACGGTGGCCCTCGATGACGACGGGACGAGAAAAGCACTCAAGCTTATAGAGCAGCTTGACGACCTCGACGACGTACAGAATGTCTCTACCAACCTTGAGATTCCGGACGGCTTTACCGGGACAGAATGATGCGGCTTATGGGAGTCGATCCGGGGCTTGCTTCAACCGGGTACGGCATTATCGTGTGCGAAGGCTCCCGGATTATGCACGAGACTCACGGCGTGATTCGGACCCAGTCGTCGGAAACCGCCGGAGCGCGATTGCTGCGAATTTTCGAGCAGATTCAAGGCTTATGCGATACGTATAAACCTGCCGCGGCGGGAATCGAGTCGCTTTACTTTGCGAGCAACGTCACAAGCGCGCTCCCCGTTGCTCAGGCTCGCGGAGTCGTGCTTCTCGCCTTCGCGCAGGCCGGTATACCTGCCTCCGAGTACCCACCGCAGGCGATTAAACAGGCACTCGTAGGCGAGGGGCGCGCGGATAAGCATCAGGTTGCCGAGTTCGTCAGACTCCTGCTCGGTATGCCGGCCGTACCGAAGCCGGATCACGCCGCCGACGCGCTTGCGGCCGCTGTGTGTCACTTTAACACTCGCGGGATGTACGTATGATACACAGTATTCGAGGAACCATCGCCGGGCTCGGCGCCGGATTTATCCGTCTTGAATGCAATGGTATTGAGTGGACGCTCGAAGCCAGCGCCCAGTCGGTATCGAGCGCGCCGCGCGTCGGCGAGCAGGCGAAGATTTATACGTGGTTGTACGTCAGAGAGGACGCGATCAAGCTTTTCGGCTTCACAGACGCTAAGGAACGCCGGGTGTTTCTCGATCTTCTTTCGGTAAACGGCGTAGGCCCGAGGCAGGCGTTGAAAATGCTTTCGGCGGCACGAAGCGACGACATCGTCCGGATGCTCGAGCAGGAGGATACCGCGGGTCTTTCGAGACTTCCCGGGCTCGGGAAAAAAACCGCCGCGAAAATTGTCCTGCAGCTCAGGGGAGCGCTTTCCGAAGAGACTCCACCGGGTGAGCGTCAGGGGTCGGGCGGACCACTTGACGATGTTACCGCCGGGCTGGTTGAAATGGGCTACGACCGTGCGAAAGCTGCGGAGGCGGTCTCCAGGGCGCAGGAACAGGTGGAGGCTGAGGCTGTTGACGAGCGGGAACGCGAACGGGAGCTTTTTCGTCGAGCTATTCTTATACTCGGCTAGCACACACGGTAATCGAGGCATCGAACAATGGCTGATTCCGAAGACCTGCTGCGCGGTGAGCAGCAAGACGAAGACGAACGACTCGAACTGACACTGCGGCCGCAGGCACTCGACGACTTTCAGGGCCAGGGAGAAATCAAGGAGAACCTGAAAGTGTTTGTAGCCGCTGCTAAAGCTCGCGGAGATACCCTCGATCATGTCTTTCTCAGTGGCCCGCCGGGACTCGGCAAGACGACGCTTGCGGGTATCGTTGCCAATGAAATGGGCGTCGATTTCAAAGTGACCTCGGCGCCCGCGCTCGACAAGCCGAAAGATCTCGCGGGGCTGCTGACTTCGCTCTCACCCGGCTCGGTTTTTTTTATCGATGAGATCCACCGTCTGAAGCCGGCGATCGAAGAGATGCTCTATATAGCAATGGAGGATCGCGAGCTCGACTGGGTTATCGGCCAGGGGCCTTCCGCGCGTACGATTCGGATTCCGTTGCCCGCCTTTACCCTCATCGGAGCCACAACGAAACCCGGTAAGGTAGCGGGCCCGTTGTACAGCCGGTTTGGTATTACACTTCGACTCGATCTGTACGGCGAAGCGGAAATCGAAATGGTGCTTCGACGATCGGCAGGCCTTCTTGATATAGACGCCGATGATGACGGACTCATTCGTCTTGCTACGAGCGCCCGGGGCACGCCTCGAGTCGCGAATAGACTGCTTCGAAGGGTGCGGGATTTCGCGGAGGTGCTCGCCGACGGTCGTATCACCGTCGAGGTTGTCGAATCGTCTCTCTCGCGGCTGGATATTGATTCGGTGGGGCTCGAGCGGCACGACCGTGAGATTTTGCGCACGATCGTCGAAACATACGGGGGTGGGCCCGTCGGAGCCGATACCCTTGCGATATCGGTGGGCGAGTCTATCGATACGCTCGAAGACTTTTACGAACCGTTTCTTATTCGAAGCGGCATGATCAAACGAACGCCACGTGGTCGGATGATTACCCCGCGCGGTTGCACGCATCTTGGCATGGAGCTTCCGGAACGCAATGAAAACGAACAGCTTCTCTTTTGATCTTCCTGAAGAGCTTATCGCACAAACACCCGCCGAGCGTCGTGACGAAGCAAGGCTTCTCGTCAGCGACCGGCAAAGAGTGCTCCATACGAGCATTCGGGATCTTCCGAGTGTCGTGCCGCACAACGCCGTGCTTGTCATAAACGACAGTCGGGTGCGCAAGGCGCGAATATTCGCCGCGCGCGCCTCGACAAGCCCCGCTCGCGCCGCCGACCCCGGCGACGAGCAATCCCCGGACAATCGGCGCACAAACGACGCAGCAGACACGACACCGAGCGTGGAACTGCTGTTTCTCGAGCGATACACACCGACACGGTGGTCGGTAATGGCACGCCGTCCCGGGCGAAACCCCGAGCGGCGGACGTACGAACTACCCGGCGGCATTACGGCGCGGCTGACTCGGTATGAGGACCAGTTCATACTGAACTCGGACACCCCGCTCGACGAGGCGTGGTTCGAGCGTCACGGACACATTCCGCTGCCACCGTATGTCACGCGGGACGACAACGAAATCGACGAAGAACGCTATCAGACCGTCTTTGCACGCGAGCCCGGTTCCGCCGCCGCTCCCACCGCCGGCCTGCACCTTACCGAATCGTTGCTCGATCGGCTTTCTTCCAACGGAACCGAGATCGCGCGGATTACGCTTCATGTCGGAGCTGGTACGTTTGCTCCGGTGCGTACCGACGATATCGAATCGCACACCATGCACAGTGAGCGCTACGAGGTATCCGAGACCGTAGCCGAACGTGTAAATCGTGCGAAACGTGAGGGCAGACCGATAGTAGCGGTGGGAACAACCTCCGTCAGGACGCTCGAAACGGCGGGAGCATCCGGTGAGCTCATCCCGGGTACCGGCGAGTCGGATCTGTTCATCTATCCCGGGTATCGGTTTCGCATGGTCGATGAGCTTCTGACCAACTTCCACACACCGAGAAGCAGCCTGCTGATGCTCGTTTCAGCGTTCGCAGGCAAAGAACATATTCTCTCGCTATACAAACAGGCAGTGGAGATGCGGTACCGGTTTTTCAGTTACGGCGATGCAATGTACCTTCGCCCCTGACACTTCGAAGCCCGCTGCCTCCGAGCCGGTTGCCTCCGAGCCGGTTGCATGCGTACGTATCGCGCTGTGAGGCGAGCACGCGGATCGCCGGCACGCGGCGCAGCGCGGAGACGCGATGCGCACATGCAGCGATCAGTAGGTCGATTCATCCATATCGAGAAACGCCTCGCGCACCTCGTAGAGGCGCTCGAGGTGTTGATTGATAATCGCCTCGTAGTCGAGGTCACCCGTTTCAATACGGTAGCTCTGGTCGACCCAGTGTTGCACCTCCGGAAGCTCCACGAAGCGCATCCGGGCCGCGCGTTCGCTCCAGACGCGTGCCTCGTCCCAGTACACGAGCGCGTACTGGAACAGATCTTCGGCCTTCTCGAGGCTTTCGAGATTCAGGTCGACCCATGGGTAGTTGTAAAAATACGCTTCCCGCTTGTTGTAGCGGTTTGCCCAGGCGAGGTAGAGTTCTACAAGCTTCAAATTCAGGTGCATGGTAAACAGCTGGCGATACCGTTCCCACTCTTCCTCGGTCTCGATCCGCGCTAAGGCGTGCTGCGGGTTCGCGAAATCGGCGCGTAGCGCCCGTTCAAGCCAGAAAATGTTCTCGTTCAGATTAAGCGGGGGGTCGTAAAATTGCCTGCGATACATACGGTACAGCTGCTCGCGGTATAGGCCGCCCGGGACCGTGACTCGGCTTCCGGGGAACGTATTGCCGGGCGCAGCGGGCTGCGCCGAGGGCGCAGCGGACTGTGCCGAGGGCGCAGAGGACTGCGCCGAGACCGCAGCTGGCTGCGACCCAGCGGCCATAGCAAACAGAAGCAGCGTCGTTACGGCGATAAGTTTGCGTATGCTCACATCGGTGTTATCGGCGAATCCGCGACAATACTCGAGATTTCGGCGGCAATCTTCTCGGTGGAGGCGGTTCCATCGAGCCGGTGCACCTGCACACCCTTCGATTCGGCCTCGTTGAGAACGCTTTTGTAGCGGGATGCAACGCCGTTGAGGAATTGTTCCTTTTCGAAGATCTCCGTGTGCCCGCGTTCGGCGATTCGCTCGAGGCACATGTTCACTGGAACATCGAGATAAAAGACGCGCGCCGGATGGGGAAAACGTTGATTGAGCTCGGATACCAGCGTATCGCTGCAGGATGTGCCCTGATACGCGAGCGAGGAGTACACATACCGATCGCTGATGATTGTGTACCCCTGTTCGAGACGCGATAGAATACCCGTCCCGGCGGCATGAACGTGCTCGTGCCGGTCGGCGGCGAATAGGTAGGCAAGCGAACACGGGTTTATGCTTTGTTCTCCTCGAAGCACCGATCGAATCAGCGTTCCGATCGGGCCGCCGGTCGGCTCGCAGTCGAGATCGATACGGGAGCCGTCCGCGGTGAGCGAGTCGGCGAGAAGCCGGGCCTGAGTAGTGGTTCCGGCTCCATCGAGGCCCTCGAACACAATAAAACGTTCAAGAATCACGATCTGTGTAGTCCTTTATTTCCCTTGACGGTTCGAGGCGCCCCGCTTTTTTCGGGATTGCGCTTGTGTTATACTCAGGTGCGGGGAGACGCACTTTGAAAATCCTCCTTCCGTTCGACATTTTTCGGCATTATGCGGCGGTAGTGAGGTGTAAGAGACGCTTTTGAACGTGAAAAACCATAGCCTGTTTCGCTACCTCGCGCAAGGTGCCGTACTCCTCACACTCACCGCGCTCACTGTCGTATTGCTCGAACCGATTCGGGCGCATATTGCCGAGCGGATGGAGGAATTGCGCTCTTATGCCATCGATTCGCTCGAGGAGCAGCTCGGTCGACGCATCCGTTATGATTCTATCGCACCGTCGATTGTAAGTAGTTTTGAAATCCGCGGGCTCGAGGTGCTCGATGAACGTACCTCCGATGGGCGCGGTAACTCCGCCTCTTCCGCGCAGGACGACTCCTCGGGGACGGATTCGCTTATACGCTTCGACAGCATTCTCATCCGATATCGGGTCATCCCCTTGCTTCTGGGACGACCCGAACAGGCACTTTCCGAGTTCAGACTCCGCAATACCGATATCTCGGTAGACCTCGATCGCGATTCGGACCTTCTCGGGTGGCTTGACCGTTTAGTCGCCGGGGAGGGAGGAGAACGAGAGCGTTCGGTACAGGAGGAGTTAAGCGGCGGCGGCGCGTTTATTCCGGAGCGGATCCTGCCCGAGCATGTGACGATTTCGACTCGCAATTTGAACATCCGGCTTTCGGACTCGGACGGTTACGTCGAAGCCCGGAATCTGAACTCGCGGATCGATCGAAACGGCGAGGATACGATCGTCAGCGTGAGAACTGATATAAACGGCGAGCATGCAATTCTTGAAGAGTTCGGTCGAATTGACTCCGAAGTGTCGGCTGACGTAAGGGTCGGGCCAAGGCTCGAGTATTCGAGCGGGTTACTCGACCTGCGATCGCTTTCGAGCGACCGAGTCACGGTTTCACGACAACAATTCCGCCTTCAGTCGGGGACAGACCTTCTATCGGTTCGAAAGGTCGGCGATACCGCTCCGGTGGATATCGCACTCGAACGCTCCTCGGGGACTATGGAACTCAACCTTTCAACCGAAGAATACCGGTTTTCCGACCTGGTTCAACTTCGCGGCGACTGGGCCGAATACGATCCGTGGCTTGCCTCGCCGCTGAGCGGGGAGGCGTCGGTCGAGTTCGACGGTGGGACGCTCGATAGTTATCGTGCAGATTTCTCTACGACATTACCCGAGAGCCGTATCGGAACGGCGGTTTCGCTCGATGTTCAGCTCTCCGGCGACGCGCAACGAGTTCGAATCCCGGTATTCCGGGCAACCACATCGGCAGGCAGAGCGTTGTTCGCCGGCAGTATCGGGCTCGATGACAATTTGCCCGAGGGAAGTCTTTACCTCGACGGCGTCAATGTGGGTGATTTCCCGACCTTTTCGGCTCGATTCGAGCTCGAGACGCAAGGCGATACGCTCATCGCCAGGTCGAGTCGGATCGGCCTCGGAGAAGTAGCGCTTCAGAATGTACGCGCCCAATTCGGAATCAGCGAGGGAAGAGTCGAGGCTGATGTTACCTCAGTGGTCGGCAGCGACGGCCGTATTCACTTTTCAGGCGATGCACGAATTGCAGACGAACCGGATGTGAATATTCGCACCGCGTTCAGCGACCTCCCGGTGAGAGACGTCTACTCGCTCGTGGCCGATACTACCGACGGCGCGGATGCGCCGGACTTTTTGACGGCGACGACGCTGGCAAGCGGCACTACGGGACTACAGGTTCGTGGAAACGACATTCGACCGACCGACACCGAGATCAGCGTGTTCGACACCGCACGGGCTACCAATCGGGTGAACCTCGCCGTAGACGCGCGCGAGGACGGCTACGACGGCACGATCGGCGTAAAGCGCGACGGCATCGACCTCGATGCGACGTTTGATCTTCGCTCGGCGTCGATCGATTCGATCGCGGCAGATGTGGATATGCGACTGAACGGTGTCGACTACGCGTTCGATCTGATGGTCGGAGGCGAGCGGGCGATCAGCATCGTCGAGGAACGCGGCTCGCGGGTGAATATCGGGTTTATGGAAGACGGCGGCTTCGAGGTTCGTGCGCAGCTTGCGGGTCTTGCGCTGCCGAGAATACCGGGTATAAGCGTTTCCGACGACCCCGCGACCGTCTCCGGTCGGCTCATTGCCGATGTGGTAGCGCTCGATGCCTGGCGGGCCGACATACGGGAGCTCTCAGTGGAGGGGCTTCGCGTCGGTGATCGTCCCGTTTCCGGCACCCTCTCGGGGCGGTTGGACGCCGGTGGAGGCATTATCGAGGAACTCAGCGTGCGCGACGACTACGGAAGCGTCAGCGCCGCCGGCACGGTCAGCTACGAGATAGGCCGGCCGTTCACCGGGCGCGTCAACCTCGTCGCCGACGGCGAGAGCGAAGACGAGCGCTACGAACTCGACCTTGGCTACGACGGCGAAGAGGTGGACGGGCGAGTGCGGCTGCGTTCATCGCCGCTCGAACGGTTCGAGTTCGAAACGCTCGCCGGTGGGCTCGACGCGGATGCTACTGTTACGGGAACGCCCGATGACCTTGAAGTATCGGCAGGTCTTAGCCTCGTGGATGCCCGGTTTGACGAGGAGGAGGTCTCCGGTGAGCTCACACTTGACTACGCGGACAATCGTGTTGCGGTAAGCGGAATCGAAGGCTCGTATGTGGCGGCCGGCGTTTCCGATGGTGTCGGTGCGATTGACCTTGAATCCGGGGCGTTTAACGTTTCGGGAGAAATAGACGGGGTTCGCGGGGATGAGCGCTTTGAGACGGCATTTGATCTCGACGGTGACCTCGAGCCTGAAAACGGGCTCGTCGCGACTGATATTGCGGCGCTGCCGTTCACCGCACAGCTGGAACTCGAAGACCTTCCAATCGAGAGCGACCTGCCGACTGTATGGCGGTTGGACCTGTCACGGGACGCAGATGGAACCGTTCGGGTTAGCGGAGGTCCCGGTGAGAGTATCGCTGCCGTCGTCGATGAGAATGGACGGTTTTCACTCTCCTTGACAGCACCGCTCCCGTTCTCGGTAGACGCCGAGGGTATGCTCTCGGCTACCGAAATCGAAGCGAACTTGACGCGGGTCTCTCTCGACGTATCCCGCGTTCCCGAGCTTTTCGATTTCGGCGATTTTCGTATCGTCTCGGGGACCGCATCCGGCTCGCTCCGGATGACCGGCCCGATTTTCGACCCGGATTTCTTCGGCACGGTGCGAGCCAACGATGTCGTATCCGAGCTGAATCTTCTCGAAGAACAAATCGGCCCGGCAGATGGGTTTATCGTGTTCTCGGAGAAGGAGATCAGTATTCAGCCGCTTCGAACCCGGGTTGGTGATGCCGAGGCGGCGTTTTCCGGCACATTTCTCCTGAGTCGATGGGATGTGCAGCAGTTCGATCTTGCGGTCGACACCGTCGGAGAAATCGGACCACGCGTCGTGTATGATTTTGGAACGCTCGAGGTCGACGGATTCGCCCGCGGATCGCTTAGGATCCGGCAGGCCGGCGATGATGTCAGAGTCGAGGGAACCGTCGTGGCTCATAATACCGAAATCACGCTTTCGGAGATCGAGGACGGCGACACAGGGCCCCCTGATCCGGAGGAGGACAATCTGATCTTCGATCTGACCGTTGAGCTCGGACGGTCGGTCGAGTTTCTCTGGCCCACGCGGCAGCTGCCGGTTCTGCGCGCGGTGGCGCAGCGCGGCGACGAGGTCGAGATTCAGGGGGAGAGTCAGCAAGAGCTGTTTTCGGTCGTCGGTGACGTGGGAATGCAGGGCGGGCAGCTGTTTTACTTCGACCGAACCTTTCTGATCTCAGAAGGACTTATCCGGTTTAACGAAACACAGGACGATGTGGACCCACGACTAACGGTGCGCGCTGAAACGCGCGATATCGGACCGGACGGTCCCGTGCGTATTTCGCTTGTAGCCGATGAAAGTCGCCTCAGCGATCTGGCGGTTCGAGTAGTCAGCGACCCGCCGCTCCCGCAGGAGGAGGTGCTTGCTCTTCTCGGAAGCGGTGTGTTTAGCTCGGACGAAGACGGACTTATCGATCTCTCCGGTGCGGTGCTGCTCGGAAGCGATCTGGTGAGTCAGTTCGGCGTGATTCGGACGGTGGAGTCGAGTATCCGCAATGCACTGCAGCTTGACCTTTTCACCGTGCGTACTCAGCTATTCCAGAACCTTGTCCGGGAAGTTATTAACGAACCCGGCGGTATAGAGGAGGCGCCCGATCCGAGTCTTGGCCGCTACTTTGACAATACAACCATGTTCCTCGGTCGTTCGCTCGGACCTGACGTTTTTCTCGAACTCCTGGTACAGTTGCGGATGGATGATCCCTTCGCGGATGCCGAGCGCCAGTTTGCGAATCTGGAGGTCGATAGTGAACTCAGTGTCGGGTTTGAAACCCCGTATTTCGATATCGAATGGGGCTTTCAGCCGCGGAATCCGGAACAGCTGTTTGTCCCGGATAACCGTTTCACCCTTTCATGGGGATTTTCGTACTAGCGCTGCTGGTTCGACCTGAGCTTCCGGGCTCATATTTTCGGGTACGGAAAAGCCGTCAGGTGGTTTTCGGTACCAGGTTAACAAACTTGTGTTCCTCGACTATGATACGGGGTCATTCTATGCAAGGAGAGTATATGCCAATCCGCGCCCTGGTCGTTTTTTCAATCGTGCTTCTGCTTCCAAGTGTGCTATACGCTCAGGACGACGACTGGTTCATGGATGAGCCGATTCGCGATATTACCTTTTCCAATCTGGATTCAGTAAGCGAATCGGAGCTCGAAGGTATTGTCGAACCGTATATCGACGAACCGTTTACCGACCGTCGCTTTAATGAACTGCAGAATCGCCTGTTTGCGCTTGATTATTTCACTGATCTCGTTCCCGAGGCGGTCGAGCCGCCCGAGGGGGACGGGGTTATTATCGATTTTCGGGTCGAGGAACGCCCGGCAGTCAGCGAAATCCGGTTCGAAGGAAATCGCAACGTGCGGGCAAACCAGCTGATCGATGAAATCGTCACCGCCAGCGGGGACCTCGTAACGGAGTCGAGTTTGCGTTCGGACGCGTCCGCTATCGAGGAATACTATCGCTCGGAGGGCTATTCGCGCGTTGAAGTCGATTTCGAGCTTGGGGATGTCGACGACAGCAACCAACGCCGGGTTACCTTTGAGATATCCGAAGGATCCCGGACGACTATAGAAGAAATCCGGTTTTCCGGGAATTCGTTCGCGTCCGCCGGTAGCCTGCGGCGAACGATCGAGTCGAGCGAGCAGAGTATCTTCAATTCCGGCGTGTTCCGCGAAGGCAATCTCGAACGTGACCGCGAGGAAATACAACGATATTACGCCGAGCGCGGCTACGTCGACGCGGAGGTTGTTGAAATCGAGGAAGAAGTTGTCGACGAGGAGGACGACCGCGAGCGGCTTCGGTTGACCTACTTTATTGAAGAAGGTGAACAGTGGGTATTCGGTGGGTTTACCTTCGAGGGGAACGAAATTTTCAGCGATGAGCAACTCCGGGCGGCTACCCGTATGAGCGAGGGGTCGGTGCTGAACCGCGTTCGCCTCGAGCAGGACTTCGATTCGGTGCTCGATATATATCGCGAGGGCGGGTATCTCTTTAACGAGATCGACCTCGAAGAGGAGCGCGACCGCGACGAAAACGAAATCGCGTATACGGTCAATATCGTAGAGCGCGGGCGCGCCCACATCGAGAATATTCGTATCCAGGGCAATGATAAAACCGCTGACGAGGTAATCCTGCGGGAGGTACCGCTCGAGGAAGGGGATGTGTTCAGCCTCACGCGTCTTAGAGAAGGACTTCGGAACCTTGCCAATACGCAGTTTTTCACGAACGTTCAGCACGATATTCCCGAAGGAACCGCGCCGGGTCTGCTCGATTTAGTGCTTACCGTGGAAGAAGCGCCCACAACCGATCTTACCTTCGGATTAAGTTTCGGGGGCGGCGGCACGAGCGCAGACGGGTTCCCGGTCAGCGGGCAAATCGGCTGGCAGGACCGGAATTTCCAAGGAGAAGGCCAGACGGTCGGGCTCGAGCTGAACGCCGCCCCCGGGAACCAGCGTCTTTCGCTCAATTTTCAGGAGCGATGGTTCAGGGATATCCCGTGGACCGTAGGCGGCGATATCAGTGTCGATCGGAATGTCAGAAGTAACGAACCTCAGGATGTGCTCGATCCGATTGGGTCGGGTGTACCGGACCCGTTCACCGGGGAGTACGTGTTCACCGAGGAGACCGACCACGACGGCGAAACGTATGAAGCGGGGGAGCCCTTCCCCGGCACTCCGAGCGAGGAAGAACTCGACGATGACGATCTGAACCTCGCAACCGACTACGAAGAGGCCGGCGGCCGCAGCGCGATTCCCGACGAATACCTTATGGAATATACCGAATGGGATGTGGGGCTGGGGCTCAACACGAGTCGTCGCTTTCGTACGCCGTACGGAGAGCTCGAGTTAGGCACCGACGGGCGCACGAGCGTGACCTACCTGACCTACGACGATGATACCTATCGTCCATTCAACTCGGAGATACGTTCGAATCTCCGCGACTGGCGATTCGTGAACCGACTCGGCTTCAACGCCCAGCTCGATAGTCGAGACCTGTTTTTCAGCCCGTCGACAGGGGGGCTTGCGCGTCAGGATGTGCGCTTTGTCGGTGGTCCGCTCGGCGGTACCCGCCACTATATCCGCACCGACACGCGACTCGAGCAGTTTTACACACTCTGGGATCGCCCTGTATTCGAGAACTGGAACTGGAAGGGCGTTCTCGCGGCCCATACGTCGCTGGGTGTACAGTTTCCCACCTTCTATCGCTGGGGCGACGGAGATCTCTTCGATCCGGGAACCGACGCCATTCGTATCGACGGCGCGACTTCCGCGCGGGGATGGCCGAGCGCGGCCGGCGAAGCCCGGTGGAATAACTGGATTGAGCTTCGTCAGCCGCTGTCCGAGGATATCGTCTGGTTCGATACCTTCGCCGACGCGGTAGCCCTCTACGACGACCGTTCGGATATATTCGAGACGCAGCGGCAGGATTTCCTGTTCACCCTCGGCGCCGGGTTTCGGTTTACCGTACCTCAGTTTCCGATTCGCCTGTACCTTGGAAAGCGATTCGCGATTGATGACGACGGGCAGGTGGATTGGCAGGAAGGCAACCTGTTCCAGCGCGAAGGGGAACAGGGTAGCGGACTCGATTTCATTTTCTCGCTCGGTACGGAGTTCTTTTGATTCCTGCCGGTGCAGTCGATACGGAGTAAGAAACCAATGAAGCGTAAACACCATATTCTGCTTTTATCAGTCACTGCTATTCTTCTTTTTGCCACTCCTGCGTTCGGCGAGCAGCTCACGACGGTGGGCATTGTCGATATGGAGCGTATCCTCAACGAGTTCTTCACGCAGAGCGAGGAGGTGCGCGAGTGGCGGCAGGACGTCGAGTCATTCGATCAGGAGCGTGAACAGATCGAAAGCGAAATAACGGAGCTCGAGGAGCAGCGACTCGAAGCGCTCGAGGAGGACGAGGAGAGCGAGGCCCTCTCGTTCGAGGAGCAGATCTCCGAGCGCCGAAGTTTCCTCGACGAGTTCACCCGCATACGTCGAAACCAGCTCCAACAGCAGCGCGAAGCACTG
The DNA here is from genome assembly GCA_046545955.1 of Spirochaetales bacterium. GTDB lineage: Bacteria > Spirochaetota > Spirochaetia > DSM-27196 > SKKC01 > SLAN01. The sequence continues at coordinate 12,672 of JBKGYS010000050.1, forward strand.
CTCGAAGGCGGAGACACCTTTTTCAGTCAGGTCAACAGCGCCATGTCGTTTGTCGCCGAGTCGGAAGGTTATACGGTTGTGATGGACGCCGAGGCCGACGGTATGCTGTGGTATACCGACGAGGTGGACGTTACCGACGAGGTGATCGAACGACTCGACGAGACGCTCTGAGGGAGGCCTGGTCGAACAGGTTCGACAGCCGATGTCCGAGCAGACTCCGATGATGCGCCAGTACGCGCGTCTAAAAGAGCGCTATCACGACGCGATCCTGTTCTTTCGCCTCGGCGATTTCTACGAAATGTTCCGTTCTGACGCGGAAGAGGGTGCGCGTCTGCTCGGCCTTACGCTCACCGCACGCCAGGGTGTCCCCATGTGCGGTGTGCCCTATCATTCGGCGAAGGGCTACATCGCCGGATTGCTCGCAGCCGGACGCAAGGTTGCCATCTGCGAACAGACGAAGATACCGGCAAAAGGGCTCGCCGAGCGCGATGTAGTGGAGGTCATTACACCGGGTACCGTAACCGAGGAAGATTTTCTCGACCGCAGGCGCAACAACTACATTGTTGCGCTCCATCGTGAGCGCGGTGCGATTCACCTGTGTTACGCCGATGTTTCAACCGGCGAACTCGTCACCTCCTCCGTGCCCGCCGATGATCCGGTGTCACTCCGGTCCGAGCTCGCGCGGATCGACGCGAGCGAGCTTATTGTGCAGCAGACACTCGTCAACGAGGATTCTCCTGCCGGTGAAGCCCTGCGAAGCGTCTCGCGCGCTACGATAGACCGTATGCCCGACTGGCACTTCGATACGGCGTTCGGTTTCGAGTCGCTCACGCGGCACTTCGGAACATCGAATATGAAGGGCTTCGGGTATGCCGGCGACGAACCCGAGCTGGCCGCCGCAGGTGTCGTGCTGCAATACCTCCACGATAACGCCGGCGGAAACCTTGCGCATATTCGCTCGATCGAGCGGCGCAGCGACGATCGCTATGTCGTGCTCGACGAGTCGACGCAGGTGAATCTGGAACTCGTCGAGCCGGGGCCACGCGGGGGATATTCGCTGCGCGATACGATCGATGAAACGTGTACGCCGATGGGCTCGCGTCTTCTCGCGAGGCATCTTCTCGCTCCGTTGACCGACCCGGTCGCCGTTTCCCGCAGGCTCGACGCGGTCGGGTCGCTATACCACAGCCAGTCGGTTCTTACGAACATTCGGGGGGCCCTTTCGAGTACCGCCGACCTCGAGCGACTTTCGGCGCGGGTGGCTATGCAGAGGGCTCACGCCAAGGACCTGAAGGCGGTCGGGCGCAGCCTTTCGCACGCGCGCGAGATAGCCGGGCTGCTCGAATCGATGAGCGCTCAGCACGACGATTCGCCGGGAAAAACATCAACCTTAAACAATAATCCGCTGCGAGAGCTTTCGACCGTGCTGCACTCCTCGACGCTGCACGAACTTTCCAAGTCGATTGACCGGGCACTGCTCGACTCCCCGTCGACCGCCTTCAACGAGGGCGGCATGTTCCGGCCCGAATACGATCGTGAGCTATCGCGTCTGTACACGCTTCAGGGTGATAGCCGGAAACTGCTCGACGAGCTTCTCGAAAAGGAACGGGATGCGACGGGACTATCGTCGCTGAAGCTGAAGCATAACAGAGTGATCGGCTATTTTTTCGAGGTTCCGAAATCGCGAGCCCGGGATCTGCCGGACTATTTCCGGCGACGACAGAGTATGTCGAACGCCGAGCGGTATACGACCGACGGGCTTTTTCGTCTCGAGCAGGAGATCGTCGGCGCTTTCGAGCAGGCTATCGCGCGCGAACAGGAGCTGTTCGAAGCGTTTCGGGATTATGTTGCCGGGTTTCATACGCAAATATCGGATTGTGCCCGCGCTATGGCAGAGCTGGACGTGTATGCATCCCACGCGTATACCGCGACGCTGCGCGGATACGTGCGCCCCGAGGTGGACGACTCGGTCGTGCTGGAGATCGATGCCGGGCGGCATCCGGTCGTCGAGGCGCACCTTCCGGAGGGCGAGTTCGTTCCGAACTCGGTTGATCTGGGACGCGATCCGTTCGTGCTGCTCACCGGGCCCAATATGGCGGGCAAGAGTACGTTTCTGCGTCAATCCGCGCTTATTGTTCTGCTCGCCCAGTGCGGAGCGTTTGTGCCGGCCGAGCGCGCCCGCGTCGGCGCGGTCGACCGAATCTTCTGTCGGGTCGGCGCGAGCGATAATCTCGCGCGCGGGGAAAGCACGTTTCTCGTGGAGATGAATGAAACGGCCAATATCCTTCGTTTTGCCGGTACTCGTAGCCTTGTGATCATGGACGAGGTCGGTCGGGGCACCGGAACGGTCGACGGAATAAGCATCGCTCAGGCTGTGACCGAGTACCTTGTGCTCGAGCTCGGTTCGCGTACTCTCTTTGCTACGCACTACCACGAGCTCACTTCGCTCGAGCTTCCGGGAATGCGAACTATGAGAATGGCGGTCTCCGAAGAGGCCGGAGAAGTCGTCTTCCTTATGCGCGTTGAAGACGGCCCGTCGCACAGAAGCTACGGCATTCACGTCGCGAGGCTCGCGGGGCTTCCTGCGCCGGTAATTCAACGCGCGAACGAACTGCTGCTTTTGCGAAGCGAACGCTCAAGCAGTGAACCCGCCGAGGAGGTGCCGGCGTCGGATTCCGGAGTATCGCGAGGCGCCTCGACCGACCGGTCCGGCGAAGGGACCGGGCGGCAGCCTGATCTGTTCGCTCCGGAGGAATGGCTCCCGGCGGAAGTTCAGGCGCTGAATCTTGACAGGATGACGCCGGTGGAGGCGCTTTCGCTTCTCGACCAGTGGAAACGGCTCCTTTCCGACTGAGCGGCTCTGTGCGCAATCTTCGCTTACTGTCCACCACCGTGGTGTGTTTTTTCGGTACTACCCGGCAATCACCCCGGAGTACTCGCGCGTATGCTTAAGGTGAGACCTCTCGCGGCCCCCGCGGTGTGCGCCTGC
>JBKGYS010000051.1:0-15643 GCA_046545955.1 Spirochaetales bacterium
ATCGTTGCCTGCGTGCGGGAAACCCGCGAGCACTCCGATGTCCTCGTCGGAGCGAGCCCGAGAACGGGGGTGAAGGTTTCGAGACTCGCTCGCTCATTGAGTCTCGCACGCGGCAATGACTACACCACGGTGGATACCGTCAAGGAGATTCTTACCTCCGCGGTTGCTCATCGTCTGATCATGAAGAACTCCGCCCAGCCGCCCGATACCGTATTAACCGACGTTATGAGCAGGACCCCGGTCGAGGCAGGACGCGGTTGATCATGGCAAAGGCGCGCGCGCAATTACGTTCCCGAGCGCAGAGACACGCCGACCGTGCTCCTCGTCCGGCGGGCTCGAGCGAGCCTGCCGGAGCGATAGAGACAGACTCCGCCGGGCAACCGTCGAATCCGTCGCGAGGCGCACGCGAGTTACTGAAGCGATATTATCCGTTCACTGGCACTGGGAGCGTTATAGCCGCCGCCGGGGTTACATTTACCGCACTCGGGGAGGCTCGGGGCGATGTGTACCAGGCGACACTCGGAGTTGTGGCGATCGCCGCGACGGTGATCCTTGCGATGCTTTCGCGAATACAGGCCGGACGCTTTTCGGATGTTCCCGTAAAGTGGGACGATCCGCCGGAAGCCGCTTCGAGAACGTTCGGAAACGCCCGCACTCCGACTATCACCGTTCAGGCGACGGGGATCGCGCCGTGGTTCTTCTTCAGGCTTCATTCGCGCATCAAAGGCACACTCAAGGCAGGAAAGTCGAGACGGTTTCATGTATTCGAGGAGGTTGCCACGCCCACGGCCGAGCAAATATCCATACCACTCGCGCTTCCGCTTCCCGGCACCGTCGCCCTGCACCGAACTGTAGAAGTGAGAGATGTCTTCGGTCTTACGCGAGGCGCGTTCACGGCTACGACCACGCGCGAGATCACCGTTTGCGCGCCCATGCCGCTTGCGCCTCAGCTTACACGCATGGTTGCTGCGAGCGGAGAACAGGAGAATACGCGTACAACATCGCCCGAGGAAGAACGCTACTATATGCGCGAGTATATTCCGGGCGACCGGTTTCGCGACATTAACTGGAAAGCATCCTCGAGAATCAGGGAATTGGTCACGCGAATATCCCCGCAAACACAGGAGAAAGATCGGACCATTACAATATATCTGCGGCACTTCCGTGAATCGGATCGGGAGAGCATGGAGGCACTCGGGCACCTCGCGTACCTGAAAGGATGGGTTGTCGCGTTTATGAGAGCCATTCGACGCGAAGATCACGGCGCGCAGTTTCGCGTGGTGACCGCCGACGGTATGCACTCGATTCGGACCGACGAGGAGATATCGAGGTTTTCGGGCGCGATCTGCAGGCTGAACTATCAACCTGCTCCCGCGAACCTGGAGCAGGATCCCGCAGCGAGAATGGTCATTATCTTTACGACCCCGTTTGACACGAGCCTTGCGGCGTTTACCGACTCCATGCACCCGATTCGATGTGAGCTATTATCAACGCAGTTCGCGGAAAAACGTGGGAACGCCGGAATGCATTCGAGCGATCGACTCAATCTTACGACAAGCGCCTCGGCGCTTCCTATGCCGCCGGTCCGCGTCCTCGAACCGGACAACGCACGTACTGTTTCGGCACCACCTGCGGTGACGTTTCTCGAGGACGTATCCCTTACCCCGGTCACCGAACCGGCGGATCTTACCGCGAGTGAAAAACGGAGGGCATCATGAGCCTCGCGCTGTTCTTGAGCCGCCTTATACTCTATCTCATCGCGATTGCGGTGCCGGTGTTTCATCCCGCGGTCGTCGTCGGATACGACACGCACAGCGCGCTCGTATGGTTCGGGCTTGTACCGCTTGAAATGGGTATCGCGTACGCGCTCGGGCCACCGCTTCTGCGCTTTCGCACATGGCTTATCATCGCCGCGGTCCCGGTAGCCGCCACGGGTATCGCCGTGGGTCTCAGTGCCTCGCCCTGGGTCGCAATCGGCGCAGGTACGCTTGCCTTCGTGCTTACTGCCGCGCTTTTCCGGGTCGGCCCTCGGCTTCGGGCGCTGTTCGCCGTTGAACAAATTGCCCTGGTCGTTCTGTATGTACGGCTTCTGGACTTCTCACGTGCGAGCGAGGATATGGCTGCTGCCGCGGAAGGCGTGACCCAGATTGTTTTTTTCCTGGTAATCGCGGCGTTTCTCCTTCACGGTCTTGTCGTGAGTCTTGTCCTCGCAGGCGGCGACAGGTCCTTGTCTGCGCCGCTGTCCCGGCAGCGCTCACCGCGTTCCTTCTTTCGGCGTGACAAAAAAGCGCGGCGCGGGGCAACATCAACCCCGGTAGATTCCGTAGGCGTTAGGCGAAGCGGCCGCGAAGTAGCCATATTTCTCGCCGCCGCCGTTCCTGTGCTCCTTCTTACGGCGTTCGTGCTTCCAAGCGACTTCGTCTCGCACAATCCGGTCATGAACATGCTCAATCCGCCCGACCACGACCCTCCCGATTCGCTCGATGAGCAGGCTCGCGACCTTATGGACGGGCAAAGCGGGCAATCCGACACCGGGGGCAGGCGATTCGGTGACGGGGAAGGTGCCGATAACGGCTCCGACGCGAGTGAACTGTACGGGATGAACGCCAATGATTGGCCGGACGGAGGCGAGGGTGACGGGCAGCAGCAACAACAGCGCGCCGTCATGATCGTACGAAGCGATATCGATCCGACCTATGTGGCCGACGGATACCGCGACTTTTTCGACCGCACCCGCGGATTCACACGGACGGATCCGTCGGAACAGGAACTGAACGACCTGGTGGGCAAACGGCTCGCCGGGACTTGGCAGAATCCGGATCGAACAGGCGATCGTATGCGAACACGGGAAGATATCACCGTGTATTCGACGCTCGAAGACCGCGTGCTCGCCTACCGGCCGTATGAGGTCGAGCCGACGGTATATCGCCCGCAGTTTCATCCGTTTTCCTACTCCTACGATAGTACCTCGCGCGTGAGCTCCGCCGGCGAGTCTGAGTTTCAACGGGTCGACGAGCCCGACGCTGAGCTGGAAAACGAGCTCAAAGAGTATCTCGATATACCGCTGGAAGCCGAGCACCAGGCTGCCTTCGAGGCGCACATTGACGAGCATATCGGTGACATACCCGACGGCTACTACGAACGGATCCAGGCCATTCTCGAGAGTTTCAGCGATTTTCAATACGAGCTTGGCTACGAAGACAGCTTTCGCCCCGACCATCAGGCGGAATTCGTCTCGCGCACCCGGAGCGGCGACTGCGTAGAGTTTTCTGTTACTGCAGGAATTCTCGGTAGGTTGATGGGTATTCCGTCGCGTGTCGTGACCGGGTATCTGGCCTCCTCGGGGCTGCAGAACCCGGCCCACGAACGAGGGCTTGCGGTACTGCGCGAGAACATCCCGGACCTCAGCGACTACAGTCTCGACGAGATGTTTCTGGTGACCACAAGTCATCGCCATTCGTGGGTGCAGTACTATTTGCCCGAGTACGGATGGGTGGACTTCGAGCCGACCTCGTATGCGATACCTCCCGACCGGGAGGGGGACCCGAACGAGCGACAGGTGGTGGTGCCCATTATCGAGGAGCGTGAGGCGCCGAGAGAGTCGGGTTTTCCCTGGAGCGAGGTTGCCGACGTGCTTCTGTGGCTGGTGGTCGTTGCGGTGACAACGCTGTATCTGTTCCGTTGGGCAAGCGAGCTGTATTTCGTGTGGGTGGCCCGCGGTGACGATGACCGTGCGGTCCGGGCGCGTTATCGGCTTCTGCTGATGTACCTCGCCTCGCTCGGCTACGAACTGAAGGCTGCCGGCGAAACCGCACATGAATACGCGAAGCGGCGCCCGGAAACCGCCGGATTTGCATCCGCGTACACTATGCTTCGCTATATGCCTCCCGACCGGAACCGACAGGAAATTCTTGCAGAACTGCTCGAAGAGTACCGACATGTTCGCCGCACCATCCGCCGACGCTCGCCGCTTCCGGCGATACGTCGAGTCTTCAGCCTACGGACGCTTCACTATGTGTAAACGCAGATATACATCCGTATCGGCAGACGCACGCGGACGGATTGGTGCCGCCGGCGTGCTGCACCCGGCGTGGCTCGTCGTCCTTGCGGTGATTGTGTCCCTCCTCGCGTGCGGCCAACACAGCGACTGGGTCGAGTTTCGCGGCGACGGTGGTCGTGGACACACTCGCAACGCAATGAATCCGCCCCTGGGCCTGCGATGGGAGTTTGCGCTGCAGAGCGATCAGGAAGCGTTCGCCTTTAACAATCTTGTCGTCAAAGACGAAACCCTGTATTTCGGATCGACCGACGGTAATTTCTACGCGATGAACATCGAAACCGGATACATGGACTGGGTCTATCGCACCGACGGTGCGGTGAACTCGGTTCCTTTTGTCGATGAGGAGCGCGTCTATTTCGGCTCCAACGACGGCCACCTCTATGCGGTGGACCGGGAAACCGGCGAGGAGGCGTGGACCCACCGCGCGGGTCGCGCCGTGCAGAGCACCGTCATTAAGCACGATGATAAAATCGTATTCGGGGTCGACGGGCGAGGAGTCACCTTTCTGTCGACCGAAGGCGATGTGCTTAACCGGATCGAGAATCCGATCTGGCTTCGTGTAAGCCTGCAGGTTGACGAGGATCTTCTCTACGTTGTCCCCGGCCCGCCGGAGAATCCTCGCAGCCTCGGCGTATACGATATTGACGCCCAAAGGCACACCTGGCTCCTGCCCGAAGAATTGATGGCTGCGAGCTGGTACAGTTTTCCCGCGGTGAACGATCGACGGCTGTTCACCCAGACAAGCAGGATCTCCGACGGCGAAATGCAGTATTCGGCCTGGGCGCTCGACCGCCGCGATGGCTCGGTGGAATGGCGGCGGGAGTTGACCGCGGATTTCGCCGGAGATCCTCCGCAGAACCTCGGCGGATATTTTCAGGAACTCACCAATATTCTCGATTTTCAGGCCCCTGCCCTGTGGAGAGATCGTGTCATAAGCGCAAGCGGCGACAATACGCTCCGCGCCTTCGAAGAGGAATCCGGCAGTATTGCCTGGGAGACATCCCTCGCGAACCGGACATCGAGCGCGCCTATGACCTCAGGCGACGTTGTCTTTGTCGGTCTGCACGGCGATGCATCCGGGCGCACCCCCTCCCCTTCCGCCGGCGATGCATCCGGGCGCACCCCCTCCCCTTCCGCCGGCGATGAATCTGCGAGCGGACGGCAGGGGGAAACCGAGTCACGAAGTCCCAGGCTCGCCGCCTTCAGCGCGAGGAGCGGCAGATTAATCTGGGAGTTCGAGACCGAAGGTGCGGTGCTCAGCCCGCCGGTCGTTGCCGGCAGATACATGGTCTTCGGGACCGACGCGAATGTCGTCTACGTGCTCGAACGAGTCCTCGGTTGAAGCCGGTCGGAGGCAGGATATTTCAACCGCGTCCCGAACACATTCGATCGCAGAATGCCGCGGATAACTGCCGCCGGCAGCTGATCCGTTGCGTCTCCCAGCTCGCGTATCCTGTCGGCAGGCGTCAGGGTTCGGTCGAGCGACCTCCGGTCCTGTTTGCCCACACTGCGTTGAACCGAAGGGCGCCAACCGTCACCACGCGCCTGCGGCTCCTCACCGCCGACAAGGAGCCCGGGGCGGCAGGCGCAGGAAAGCGCCGCTTCGATACCCGCCCGCGGTGTTTCTCCGGCGAACGGCGCGAGCGCGAGGGAAACCCTGATCCTCCTGCCGTTAAACGATGCAGCGGGAACACAGCTTTGACTCCCTCGCGCCGCGATCGCCTTCCGACCGCCGTCACCGGCCCACGCGTCGGCCTGCCAAGCGGTATAGGCGTACGTTCCGAGCGGATTCAGGTCGAATACGCGCGAGCGACCCTGCTGCACTACACCGGGAGGTGTGGCGCCACGAGGAATATGGCGATGGGCCGGGTCCACGGCGCGGACGGGAATTCCGGCGAAACAGCTTCGGACCGCCTGGTCGAAGCCGACAGCGAGACCCACGTTGTTTACCGACAGCGCGATGTAAGGGTCGAAGGCGTGATTGTTCAGTGAGCTAAAAAGCCAGTGCCGCTCGAACCGGTGGTGATATGAGATCGGCGCACTCGAAAACTCTCCCGAGGGTAACCGCCGGGACAGAACCGCTCCCTCGCGAGAATCGCCGCGTTGATCGTACTGAACCCGGGCGATCCTAAGCGGACAGAGCTCCACGAATTCCCATCGACTATCGAATAATCGCGCGCTCGCGTTTTCCCCATTCGCCACTCGTGTATCACACGCTGTCTCAGGCAGTTCCACGCTCCCATCGATAAACACCATAGGCGCATCGCCGATAACCGTCTCGAAGAGATTCCACTCGAAACGACCGGAACGCAGTTCGCCGGGAAGCTGCAGTGTTCCGGCGACAGTCACGATGCTCCGACTGCCGTCGCGAACAACAGAGACGTTTTGCGCGGGAAAACGCTGCCGGTTATACCCGATAACCGGAAGAAAGCTATCCGAGCTCAGAAGCGTCTGCCCACGAAACGCGAGAACCAGTCCTCCGTCCCGATCGATAAGCGATAACCCTTCGGAGATTCCCTCAGCCGGCGCTTGCTCGCGAAGAATTACCCGGATGGCATCGGAGTCGGCCGGTCGGCCGGCACGATAGACGCGGACCCGGCGCCCGGCCGACTCGACGCGGAAAGAACGCGACTGTATCCGTTCGAATAGCTCCTCGGGCATATGCGCCATGACTCCGGCGCCCCCGTTTTCCGCCTGCTGCGATGCGCGGGCATCACGGTGCACAATCCGCGCAACGAGTTTGTCGGCGGTATCGCGTACATCGGTACTCAGCGCAGCGCGGGCATCCTGCTCGTCTACGGCCGGCAGCGACTCGAATACCTCCCGCAGGTACTTCGAAATCCGTTCGTGGTGCGTATACACGGCGGCGACAGCCTCTCGCGTATCCTGTACACCTCCCCGGCGGCAATCGAACCATCGAGACGAGAGAAGATCGAGTCGAGCCTCGAATGCGACCCGCCGCTCGGCCTCACAGGAATCCCGTATCGCAGGAGGCAACTGCGAAGCGATAGCCGCGAGCGCCGCTTCGCAGGCTCGGTCGTCGGCGACGGCGCTCGAGAGAATTGAAGACTCGTAAGACTCGGCGAGCACCGCGTATCCGTTACCCGGCGCGTCAACGGTATCCCACGGGAAGGAAACGCTTCCGACCTCGTCGTGGGTATGAAGGTAATTCACAAGCGATGTCCACCGAACGTACGGCAAGTCCTCCACCGACCTCAAAATTGCGTCGACGCCGTTCGCTGTGGGCACCCGGCGCAGGCCCGGCGGCATCCTGAACCCCTCGGTTTCGCGCGCAAAAACATCGAACTCGATAAAAAGCAGAAGATCCCGGTCCGGGCACTCCGACCGCTGTCGCCTGTGCAGTTCGCGCACCCAGTTCTTCAGCCCACCATGCTCGAGCAAATCGTAGAAGTGGTACGTCGGCACCACGGTAATACTCTGCCGACCTCCGCTGTCGGACCGTTGCAGGTCGGACCATTGCAGATCGAACCGAAGCGGATTGTGCGCTTGAAGGAGGTCAAGCCGTCCCGCGTAGCGACGCAGCGCATCCCGTTCTGTGGAGCTATTAAAGAGGCACACTGCCTCCATTCCCGAACTCGCATAACGGTCGAACGTCGCCGGGCTGGTAATCATGCCCGGGGGCCTGACGATCGGTCGCACCTGCTCGAATAAATCAAGCAGGCCTTCGCGCCCGGGTGTGTGCTCTGCCCTGAGCCGGGCGGCCTCGAACTCTTCCGCGGTCATCGCCGAAACGAGTTCTCCGTTCCAACTCTGGTATACCACATCGTCGTGACCGGCTTTCACACGCGACTGAATCCGCGAAAGCAGCTGTGGAGCCTCCGCGGCGAGACGCGTGAGTGTCGTACGCTGATCCATATTCCAGGTACCGCTGCACGAGACACCACGCTCGTTCGCCGCATCGAGGGCCTCGAGAACCGACTCGAGACGGGCAATCGCACGGGCGCTGTCGATTCCATCGGAAAAGTTCAGGTGCAATCCGAAAGCCAGATGTATATTCGCTGTTGTATGAGACTGTGTCACCACTTTTGTATCTCCCTTCACGATGGCGGTGGATGGTAGCACTTTGCCCGGTTCATTGGAAGGAATTTGACAGCCACGCGACCTATGCCGAAAGTATCACCTGGTATGGCAAGAGCACTTTCATACACCCGGGAACTTCTTGGATACGTTGACGATTGCAATTACCCCGAAACCGAGGGCATGCGACAGTGCCGTGAGTACACCGAGCGGCTTCCGGAGCACGACATGCAGATACCTCCGGATGAAGGAAGCGCTCTTGTCTTTCTGACACGGCTGTTCGCCGCCGGCAAGATCGTCGAAATCGGTACGTTCACCGGCTACTCGTCGCTTTGCTTCGCGCAGGGAATGGGCGGTAAGGGAAGCGTTACCTGCGTCGATCGCAGTAGCGAGTGGCTGGAAATCGCTCGAGGCTTCTGGAATATCGATGGGGTCACCGAGTGCATGGAAATAATCCTTGGCGAGGCGGTAGAGACCGTTCCACAGCTTGCGAAGAACCGGATGGGACAGTACGATATTGCCTTCATAGATGCGGATAAGCAATCGTATCAACACTACTTCGAGCACTGCCTTTCGCTTGTGCGCGCCGGCGGTCTGATTATCGTGGATAATGTACTCTGGCATGGTAATGTTGCAGACCCTGCGGCCAACGACCCGGATACCGAGGCTATCCGGGAGTTTAACCGACGTATTCGCACCGATAGCAGGGTATTCATGACACTTCTCCCGTTCTCCGACGGGATTACGTTGGCGGTCAAAAGGGAAACGCGTGGACACCATGAATGAATCGACGATTAGCCTCTCAGATACTCTCACCCCCGAGCACCTTCTCGCCATCGGCTCGCGGCAATCGGGCGTGTACGTCGACGATGAGACCTTCGCTGCCGTAGATCGCTCCCGTGCCACGCTCACAGCGCGTCTCGAGGGCGGCGAGGCTATCTACGGAGTGACCACCGGTTTCGGCCCTTTCGTAGATAGGCCCGTCGACCACGACGATCAAATAGAGCTGCAAATGAATCTTATGCAACAGCTCGGGTGCAACGTTGGCCCGCAACTGCCCTCCGACATCGTCCGGGCCATAATGGCCGTACGGGCCCGGGCGCTCGCAAGAGGTGCAAGCGGTGTCCGCAGCCGCGTACTGAACTCCCTTGTCGATATGATAAACAGCGGAGCAACACCGGTTATCCGACGGTTCGGATCGGTGGGTGCAAGTGGCGACCTTGTTCCGCTCGCGACCCTCGCCCGCTGCATGGCCGGATGGGATACGATTCGGCTCCCGGATGGCCATGTTATCGAAAACAGTCCGGGGACACTCGCGGAACTCGGAATCGACGCATTCTCGCCGCAGTCAAAGGAAGTCCTCGCGATTGTTAACGGAACAAGCGTCTCCACCGGAATAGCGGCGGTGTGTACCGCACGCACATTCAGAAGCTTCGAGATTACGGTTCTACCGATCGTTGCCACGGCTCTGTTCTTGCTCGACGAAAGCCACCAGCATCTCTCCCCGACCATTTATCGGTATAAGGCCCACGCGAGCGCGAAGCGGATCGCCGAGTCGCTACGGCGGCTCGTAGATATCGAGCGGCCTTCCGAGACGCCCGGTCTGCCTCAGCCACCTTACTCGTCGCGATCGGCGGTTCTCTGGTACGGGGCAGCCAGTGCAAAACTCGACAGCGCGTACGATACGCTGGTGACCGAACTGAACTCGGTCGACGATAATCCGCTCTCCTTAGCGGACGAGGACATGGTGCTCCATGGCGCTAATTTCCAGGGCACGTACACCGCGATGGCCGCCGACGATCTGACGCAGGCGATCGGCCGAATAGCAATTGGAATCGAGCGTCTTATAAACCGGATTCTTCACGAGCGCCTGAACGGTGAGCTGCCGGCGTTCCTCGCCGACGAACCGATCGGGCTTCACAGCGGTTTGCAGGGCTGCCAGTTGCTCGCTACGAGCCTCACCGCCGATATTCGCACGCGGCAGGCGGGACACGGGCTCTCGAGTATTCCCACAAACGGCGATAACCAGGACGTGGTCAGTATGTCGGCGAACGCCTCGCTGAATGCGCTGGAACTCTCAGACCGGCTTGCTCAATTACTTGCGGTCGCCGAGTGCGTCTTCGCGCGAGCGGTACGCTTATCTCCTAAAGTCCTCCCGCCGCCTCTCGAGAGACACTGGCAGCAGCGATCGGCGCTGCTCGACGCCGACTTCACCCACGGCGATCTGTCGACGCTCATAGACGAAAGGCACATGGAAATCTGGAACGGCCAGCCGGTCTAGCCGTTATTCATCGTCGGCGCTATTGTCACGCTCGGTATCGCATTGCTATCTATGGAGGAGTATGATTACCGATTCAGGATCCCCAAAAAGCTTGACCCCATCGAAACCGAACGGGACCCAACCCGCTACTCGACGTGGCAAAGGCCCGACTCGTTTGCTGGGCATGACTGTCGTACTCTTGGCGCTCATCTTTGCAGCGTGCTCGGAGGAGCAAAGCGAGCCCGAGCGAGAGCAGCGACAGCTTCTCGGCACGAGTACCGTGATCACCATTTACGACTCCTCGATTCCCGATGACGCCTTTGATCGCTACTTTGAACGGGTGGAAGAAATCCAGAATCGAATGAGCAGTAATGAGGAAGAATACGACGATACTGAGATTCTCTCGATAAACCGCAATGCGGGCGTAGAACCGGTGGAGGTGTCGGATGACACATTTTTTGTCGTTTCCGAGGGAAAACGGTGGGGAGAGATTACCGACGGGCTCTTCGATATGAGTGTTTTGCCGTTACTTCGCCTTTGGGATATCGGCGGTCCGGACGAACAGGTCCCCTCAGAAGCCGAGCGGGAAGAGGCGCTTTCGCTTGTGAACTATGAAGAAATCGAGCTTGATGACTCTGCCAATACCGTATACCTGCCGCGGGAGGGCATGGGAATAGACGTAGGAGGTATCGCCAAAGGGTACGCGGTCGATGAGATCACCGCTATGATGCGTGAAGACGGCATAGAGCGGGCGATTATCGATTTCGGCGGCGACTTGTACAGCATCGGCAGCAGGCCCGACGGAACACGTTGGCGAATTGGGATTCAGCATCCGAGCGGAAATCGCCAGCAGATACTGTCTATTATCAATTCGAGCGATGAAGCGGTGGTTACATCGGGCCCGTACGAACGCTACTTCGAACAGGATGGAAAGCGATACCATCATATTCTTGACCCACGCACCGGGGCACCCTCCGACAACGGACTAGTGAGCACAACGGTAGTCGGACCGGACGCGATAGGCGCGGACGTGCTATCGACGGCCGCTTTTGTTATGGGATTGCCGGAGGGCTATGAGCTGATTGAAGAACGTGAGGATTACGAGGCGGTCTTCGCCGACGACGAGGATAACGTATACGCAACATCCGGCATACGTGACGACGTTGACGTGCGGGCCGAAGAGTTTGAAATGCGCGAGTCCAATCCCGCCGATTGATCTCAGGGAGCAATACGCGCGGTGAAGAACGCTATCTTTCTCTACGCCCTGCCATTGGCAGGACTCGTGGTACTCAATACGCTTCTCGGCATGTACCGACTGTTACCGGAAGCGAGCTGGAGCCTCGCTTTTCTCCCGACCCCCGAACTCATACTCGTCCTGCTTCCGGTTTTAATAGGCGTTGGGGTCGGTAGAGGGTCTCGGAGAGTTTTTCCGTTTGTCGGCGCGGTCGTGGGCACCGTATTCAGCGCGTATTCTCTCGGGGAAGGAGCAATTCAGTTTCTTTATTCCCGGGCATGGGAACCGCTTGCCGACTATCCGCTCATTCGCGGCGCCGTTCTCCTTATCAGCCCCGGTGACGGTATGATCGTCGATATCATAATGGCTGCAGTTCTTGTCGCCACGGCTCTTGTGCTGTTCATGGCGTTCTTTGGTGTGCTTGCACTCGTTAGTTCCGCGCTCTCGTACGAACGCGAACGGAAACCCACCCACGCGCGCGACGGTATCGCGGCGGCAACGTCGACTCTCGTCGTCGCGGCGATCGCGGGAACCATCGCTACTTCACCTGCGCAGGCACTGTCGGTGCGTCTCGTTGGAGCGCTTCAGGGAGACGATTTCACGATCGCGGCTACTGCCCTGGATGCCCGGCAGGAGCCCGAGAATACCAGCGAAAGGGCGGAACCGCAGGCGGAGGATACGGAGCCCCAACGCGAGACGGAACAAGCTCCCGACTACGGGGCTCCGGGATTTCGCGACCGGGATATTTACAAGTTTATCGTGGAAAGCTACGGAATCACCATCTTCGAAAATGAAGAGATCGAAGAGGTGGTAGTGCCCAAAATCCGCGAAATGGAAACACGCCTGAATGACGCCGGATACCACTCAGTGAGCAACTTTATTCGGTCTCCGATTCTCGGAGGCCAGAGTTGGCTTGCGGAAGCGACTTTCCTGACGGGAAACGAAATCGACCGACAGGGCCGATACGAGAAGCTCATGGAACAGGGGTCCCGAAGCATCATAAAAGAGCTCGAGGAGAAAGCGGACTACTACAGCCTGGCGGTCAAGCCAGGGTCCATAAACGGACACTGGGAGAGCGAGGCGGAGGCACTAGGTTTTAACGAGGTGATGACCGCTTACGACGAAGATTTCGGATATGAAGGGCCATGGTTCAGCTTCGTACCGATACCCGATCAGTTCGCGATCTGGAAAACACATCAACGCCTCGCGGAATTACGCGATGAAGACGGGGCGGCCGTCGATCGCCCGCTCTACCTTCACTACCAGCTTGTGAGCAGCCACACTCCATTCAACCGAATACCTGAGTTCTTCGAGGACTGGAGTCGGCTTGGCGACGGGTCACTGTACCATTCCTCCGACACCGAGTACTTCGATAACGATTATCTGAGCGGGGAGGAATACATCGCCGGGTATAATGCCGGCGTTACCTACGTGCTCGAGGTAATAACGGATTATCTCGAGCACCATATCCCCGAGGATGACGACAGCCTTTTCATAATCGTCGGGGACCACCAGCCGGGCCCGCAGGTTCGTGGAGATTCCGACAACCGGGCAGTCCCGATCCACATACTCTCACGCGACGAGACGCTGTTGGAGGCATGGAAACAGGAATATGACTATGTCGGCGGCATGATTCCGAAGCAGCGAGAATCCTACGCGTCAATGGCCGACATGTTTTCAAAGATAATGGACATTTCTTCCCGGCCCCCGGCCGATAAACAGGCCGAATAGCGCCCATTCTTCGAGCGTTTCGCACAAAACATCGCATGCGGCAACGCAAAATGCATATCTCGTCTTGCTCGTTTGTGCCGCTAAGAATATATTCTCGTAAGAGACAAAAGATCGGTAGGGCATAGTGGAAACTAACCGGGACGAGAGATTTTTCCTTATTCCCGCAACTGGAAGCTCAGACGTCGCAGGTACAGCGAAACGGCTTCGGATAACCCTCAATGCACCCGTGTACACAAGACATCCCCGCAGCGTTGCCCTCGGCTTCGGACCTCGAACCGGGATCGAGTTCTTTTTTGTGATGCTGAAGCGAGTCGGGATCAGCCGGTACGCGATAGCAGAAGTACACACATGCATATCCACGATTACGGCGACCGGCGGTCGCTTTGTACTACTCAGTGATTCCGAAGCGATGGAATATCTCTCTCCGTTCCCGACCGACAGCTGGGTGGGCCGCGTGGATCCCCTCCACATCGAGACAGAGCTTGCTACCGCGCTTCCATGGGTACGCCACGGTCGGCTGTGGTGCTCGAGCACGGACCTGAAAATTGTGCTCGGCTCCTTCGACGGATGTAGCGACCAATTCAAGCAAACCGGCGGAGCCGGCCAGGCTCCAAACATCGACCTTGAACTTCTCACCGCACGACAGAGGCAGGTCGCGGAGCTCGTTTCCCAAGGAGCACGGAACGAAGTCATAAGCGACGCGCTTTCAATCAGCATCGCCACGGTGAAAACGCACGTCTCGAGAATTCTGTCGACGCTCGGGTACCGAAGCAGAACGGAGCTGGCCGCGCATTTTCGCCCGAGAGAGCAACCAGGCTCTCCTACGGCCGATTAGCCTATCAATCGTTTCAGAAGCTTAAGCTTTCCCGCATAAGGCGGGTAGCGCAACCTGAAATCCGGTCGACTCCGGTGGTTGAGAACGGATTTCTGATAACTGAATGTGTCGAAGCTCGCCTTACCCCGGTAGCGCCCCATACCGCTCGCGCCTACCCCTCCGAACGGCAGACGCGAGCTGGCAACGTGCACGACCGTGTCGTTCACACAACCTCCACCGAACGACAGTCGTGTAGTGATTTCACCTGCCTCACGGCGATCCTCAGTGAACACATAGAGCGCGAGCGGCCGACTGCGCGAATCGATCGCGTCAAAGACCTCCTCCTCGTCTTTGTACGACAGCACCGGAAGGAGCGGACCGAAAATCTCGTGTTCCATAACAGGATCGCTCCAGGAGACATCCCGCATAACAGTTGGAGCGACGTATCGTTGCTCGGGACGAACTTCTCCACCGATCGCTACTTTCTCGGTATCTATAAGCCCCTGTATACGTTCCAGGTGACGCGCGGCGACGATACGGGCGTAATCCGGGCTAGCTGCCGGGTCCGTACCGTAAAAGTCGGTAACCGCGCGCTCCAAAGACTGGATGAACTGCTCGTAGATACGCTCGTGCACCAGACAATAATCGGGTGCGATGCACGTCTGGCCGGCGTTCAGATACTTACCCCAGGCAATTCGTCGGGCCGCGGTCTCGACATCCGCTCGCGCGGTAACAATGCATGGACTCTTCCCACCGAGCTCGAGCGTGACCGGAATCAGGCGTTCGGCAGCATTGCGGAGGACAATGCGGCCCACTTCGGTATTGCCCGTGTAGAAGATGTAGTCAAAAGGCTGTTCGAGCAATGCAGCTGCGACATCCTTGTTACCTTCAATAACACGAAACAGTCCCGGCTCGAACGTTTCCCCTACCATCTTTGCGATCAAGGCCGATGTCCTTTCAGATACCTCGGAAGGCTTGAGAACAACGGTGTTTCCAGCCGCGAGCGCGCCAATCGCAGGGGTAAGCGACAGCTGAACCGGATAATTCCATGGAGCGATTATGAGGCTGACTCCGTACGGCTGGCGAATCATGTAGCTCGACGAAAACGCAAGCGCCAACGGAGTGAATCGCCTCCTCGGCTTCGCCCAGCTTCGAAGTTTCCTTCGCATGAGAGCG
This sequence comes from Spirochaetales bacterium, assembly GCA_046545955.1. Lineage (GTDB taxonomy): Bacteria > Spirochaetota > Spirochaetia > DSM-27196 > SKKC01 > SLAN01. The sequence continues at coordinate 15,314 of JBKGYS010000051.1, forward strand.
AGCTCCTGGTAGATAATAGCGATTTCGCTCGTGTAGGACTCTACCTGTGGCTTGCCGAGATCGGCGGCGAGCGCCTCGAGAATCTCGTTCTGATACCGACGCACCATTGCGCGAAGGCGGTCGAGTGTTTCGATGCGTTTCGAAATATCTCGGGTCAGCCCGGTCCGGAAATGTTGCCTCTGCTCGAAAACCGCCGACGATAGTCGTTCATCGATCGCGCTGCCCCCGTCAACCTCGCGCGGCGAGTGTCTGCTCATGATCGGTCATCCTGTCTGCTCATGATCGGTTATCCGCGCTTTCAAGCTTCAAAGCAGCCGAATTCATACAGTA
>JBKGYS010000052.1:0-15459 GCA_046545955.1 Spirochaetales bacterium
TTGCTTACTGTTCACCACTTTGGTGTTTTCAGTATGCGATCATTATGCGCTCATTATAATGATGGAATCGCTGCGCTGGCAGGAAAACCGACAAATGGTGATACCGAAAGCGTAAGTTTCGCGGAGGCAAATTCTTAGGCGGCTTTTAACACCAGAGTGGTGAACAGTAACCAAGGATTAGCGCCGTTTCGCACGGCGAGGCCTTGTACGCGTCGGACCCGGGTATGGAAACTTCCGGTGTTCCAACGAGGGGCGTGCGGGACTCGGAACACCAGACATCGGACTCCGGGCATCAAACTCCAGTAGATTCAGTATCTTTCGAAACAGCCGTGTCGTTCACCCCAGTCGGCTACAGTCACTGCGCTTCAACGGTAACAAACAGCACGTCCTGATACTCGCCGGACATCGCTCCGCCGACTTCCGGCACTTCAAACAGAAGCTCGTGGCGACGCCCGGTCGCCCCGGTTGCACCCCCGATACCCACGGCATCTTGAGCTCCACCGGAGGAAAGCGCGACCGGGCGCATTATTCCGTCGGCCCCTTCGGCCTCAAGCTGATACTGTATGGAAGTTTCCGATTCGCCTTTGGAGCTGGTATGCGCGAGCGCGCCCTCATTATCCGATTCAATGCGCACGCTATACGGCGTGTTCGATCGAACGATTACATCGACTTGTTCCTGGGCGCCGTCGCTGAGCGTACCGAAATCCGCGGTAAACGAACTGCTACCCGAATCGAACGAACCACCGGGCGGGGCGAGGGCGAGTTGTACGGACATAGGAACGACCACAGCAATTTCCCAATCCTCGGAAAGCCCCACGCCACCGTCACTGTCGTACGCTCTGACGGTGACCGTATCGTCGTATTTTCCGGCCGGCGGGATATGCTCATCCGCTGGAAAGACCTCGACGTCGACCGGTAATGTTTGCGTTGTATTGGCAGAAATCGCGCCGCCAATACGCGTACCCTGGGATCCGAGATCACCAAGAATCTGACCGTTCTCGTCAAAGATCTGATACTCGAGTTCCACCCCGGTGGGTCCCTCCAAGACTCGGGCGTCGGGGGCGCCTGAGGCGGAGTCAAATCCGAACTCAACGAACTCCTCAAAGTTGCGAGTATTGGTCACCACTATCTGTCGTTCTGCAGTGAGCGATTCCTCGGAGACGTAGTCGAGCTCCACATCCATCGGGACTTCGGTAACCTCCAGGTTGCCACCGAAAATGGCTTCGAAGAAGCCTTGTGCCTGGACCTCGGACGCTCCCGCGATCATGAGTGTAATAAGCAGTACGAGACTTTCGCTGAGTCGCAGTAATCTCTGTCGCGCAGTTGTTCGCCAAGTCATTCGCTCACCATCCGTATAGTTCCAAGATCAACCGGGAGTGATTCTTCCGTGTCGAGAGAAAACCGGGCTCGGCGTCCATTACCGTCGATCGAAATCGTGTACTCGCCCGGTCGCAAATCATACACGACAAATTGTCCATCTTCGTCGGTGAACGCCGAGGTCACGCGCGAGCCTTCGTCGTCATAGACATCGAAAACACGAAGCGACAGCGCATCATCGGCCACGCCGGACTCGGGGCTGCCGTCCTGTGACTCGTCAATGTCCGCCCCGTCGCTCGTCTGCGCATCGTCACCATTCACCAGGCGGCCTGTTCCGTAGAGAAGCCGTTCTCCGTCAATGCGCACCGCCGTACCCGAGCGATATCCGCTCTCGATGATGCGCCCGGTTTCACCGAGACCGTAATCGATCGGAACCGCGGGCAAGTCCGTGCGCAGCGGTCTCGCTGCGTAATCACCGAGAGATGTTACAACCGCCGCGCCGAGAATGCCGCTGCGAGCTTCGAACCCGTCGTCGGATGGATTAACCAGGACCGGGCCGCGCGGAAGCGTCCGCTCGCGGGAGACAAGGGCGTAGCTGCCGTCGGTGGGCCGGCCGACCCCGAAAAGGCCGTCGGCGAAGTATATACCGCTTCCAAAGGTGGCACGTGCGGTGACTTGGTCGGGTCCGCTCTCGAGCGGACCGTCGGTATAGTCGAAGCGGACTCCCCCGGAAGCCTGTGCGCGGGTCGTTCGAATCCGGCTCGAAGCGTCAAGACCGCTGATACTCCCGTCCCCCGCCGAGATCCCGGATAGGCCGCCCGAAAGCGAAACATCCACATTTCGGTTACCGGCATCCTGACGCAGCCTTGCACTCATAGCATTCTGCTCGGCTTCGTAGCTGGAGCTTATCGTTGTCCGCGGAGCCGGACGCAGAGACATACCGACCCGTGCGCTCCAGTCGGTATCTTCCCCGTCGTAGGTAACCCGTCCGGTGCCGCGAAGGCTCATAGTCGAACCGATGCGCGTGCTGACCGAGGCAAAGACACCGGTTCGCCGCCCTTGCGGCTCCCGCGATTCGGTATAGCGCGTGCCGACGAGTAGCGACGTACCAAATGGCAACGGCTGAGTGACCGAAGCGCTCGTGCGCCACGAATCGGGCTCGCGCGAGGAGGTACTTGCTATGGCTCGACCGGGAGCCTGGAAGTTCGCGCTCGTGTACTCACCGGATACGCGAAACGACGGCGCCCATCGAGCACGATCGAAGCTGAGGCTGTAACGGCCTTCCACCGAATAGCCGGTATCATCGACATTGCTGCCGGATTCGCGGCTTGCCGAGGCCGATGAGCTGACCCCCAATGCGCCCGCAGCACCTGCGAGCTGCAATCCGGCGCCTGCGAGCGCGCTATCGCTCTTCGCCTCGCCGAAGAGCTCAGCGGTAAGCGGCTCGAGAATCCCGAAGCGCATTCCGACTTGAGCAAAGTACTCGGCGTCGAGTATCTCCGGAACAACATCAACCGCGGTAGCGGCCGAATCCACAGCTCCGAGGGCTCCCCGCGCCTCGTACACATCTACCCAATCGGCACCGCCTAACCCTCCCGACAGCGAAAACTCGATATCACCCCGAGGAAGAAGCTCACGCGCGTAATGCAGGCGTTCCTCCATCCGGCGTGTCCGGCCGAAGGCATCGGTAATTGTGATCTCCACATCGTTCGTACCGGCGACAAGCGGGAAGTCGGACAGTTCATACTGTCCCGGCAGAATCCGGGATGACCGAACGAGCCGGTCATTCACCCGTACTTCAATAGTGCTGTCGGATTCTACGGTTATGACCTGCCGGTAGCTATCACGTTCGAACGAGAGCCCGCCTATTCCCGCTCTTCGCTCAAATATGACACCGAGAACGTTTTGTGCCGGCTGTGGTCCTGCGACCGTCGCCCCGACCGATCCCACGCCAACGCGGAATAGCCGACCGAAGTCGCGCTCCATGCGTGCGTCGAGGGCGGTCAGTTCAGGTGGACCGCCGGATTCCATGCGTTCCTGACGGTAGTCGACAATTGCATTGTAGCTCAGGAGGGCGCGGCCGAGCGAGAACCGGGGATTGACTCTTGCCGCCAGGGAGTACGAGCTATTGCCTGCCGTATCGGTATCACGCAGGTCATCCTGGCGGTATGTCGCCGAAAGATTCAACGGTACGGCGGCGCTGAAGGTCGCCGGATCGGCGACCGGATAATCCGGTCGACTTCGCGATCCCTGCACGGACACCGCTTGGATCGGCTGCATTTCCGCCGGAACCGATAGTTCGCCGGAAAGCTCTGCTTCGTCGAAGGCGAACTCTATACCAACCTCGTCTATCCCCGACACGGAAATCCAGTCACCGTCGCGGCGCGCATCGAGCGCCGCGTATGCCTCGTCGGTCAGACGGGGCTCGAGAATAGAAAGCAGCGTTTGAGCATCGAGCGCCTCCACACCGTTGTCGACGGCCATGCGCGCGTCGATCTGTTCGGTGCGTCGCGTGCTCCCGTTGGCGAATGCCACATCCACGCGGATGACTGGTGCGCTGTTCTCCTGCAGGGCCTCCGGTTCAACGCCTACGCTGTCCTGCGCCCGGGCGAGCATCGGAGACGTCAACTCTGCAACCAGAATGGCCGAAGCAATACCCAGTCGAAATACTGCGCCCGAGATCTGCCGGTTTGCTTTTGTTCTGTTTCGTTTCACGACATGTATTTCCAGCGACGCCGCTCCCACGGACCGTTCTGCGGATACAAAAAAGCCTATTCGCGCACCTCGTAGGTAATCTGCAACGACTGCTCGACCACATCCGCCGGAAGCGTTACGGTCTGTCGTACCGAAGCCCCTGCAAGGATATTCCGACGGAAGAGCACATTCAGTTCCTCGTTATCCAACACCAGCGAGTCGGCCGTGCCGTCCTCGCGCTCATAATCAACAGTGACGCTCGCTCGGTCGACGATCATGTGTCGCGTACCGGTATTCCGGAACTCCATCGTCAGCGGCCTGACACCAATAGTTCCGTCCTCCGCGCTGGAAACAATCACGTCCGGGAACTCCGCGTCGACGCCGTGGCTACTCTGACCGCCCGGCGCCCCGAGCGAGTACTCATGCAGGCTCACATCCGCTTCGGCTTCCGGCGGTGTCACGTACACCGATGCGACGTATCGGTACATGAACGAAAGCGAGAGGCCCTGACGTTGCTCTTCGCCGTCGCCGCGTCGATCCTCCACCGGTACCTGTTCCACAAGTAGCCTGTACGCGCGCTCCCGGTCGACCTCCTGCTCGCCATTCCATTGAACTCTTATCGTTTGCCTCTGTCCGGGAGCGAGCACCACCTGCTGCGGAAACACCGTAAACTCGCCGTCAATAGCCCTGCGTTGCTCCGAACCATCCGTTTCGAGACGTCGCGAAAACATCCGCAGACGAACCGCAATATCCTCACCCTGAGTATTCTCTACTTGAAAAGTCTGCTGACGTCCCCGACCATCCGGAGAAAACTCACGGGAAAGGGGCTCAAGATTGAGCCCCCACACGTGAGACGCGATCAGCACCAGTATCGAAATCAGTGCCAGCCGCTTCATCGTCGTGTTCCTACTTCGCTTCAATGGTGAAAGTAAGCGTATCTTCGTAGTCGCCGCCGGGAAGATTCACGTCCTGACCGTTGTAGCTAATGGTCATATCGCGGGTGGTGCCGGCGGTGCCTGTAATCTCGCTGCGGTCAAACTGTTGACCATCGCTGACTGACTCACCGCCGTACTGCAGGGTATACTCGAGTGTCTCGTTACCATTGTTTGTAGTCTCTTCGTCTACGGATCCACCCTGGAACTCGAGTCCATTTTGTGAGTCAACGGTTACCGTGTAGCCCGATGCGACGTTGCTGAACTCGGTGACCGAAACGATTGTTTCGTCGGTTACATTGTCGAGCAGGTTCAAATCGTCGAAATCTCCGACACCCTCCAGCGAGATGGCGACAACCTCCGCCACGGTACCGGAAATTGTGATCGACGCCTCGTCGGACGTCTGCTCACCGGTTATTGTCGTAAATGCGAATGCCCCTTGTGCTGCCAGAACAAGAACCAGAACCATTCCCAACGCTTTTGCAATACGCATGTGCGCTCCTCGAAAAAGTATTTTGTAAGTACATTGCAATTGTTGTGCCAAGGGGCCGTCCTGATTGGAAACCGCTACCTTTCAGCGAACATTTCGCATTACACGGAGTTTCCTTTAGGTCGATGTTTCGTTCGCACCCGCTGCGGGCGGTGAGTGGGTTAAAGCGGTACGCGTGGTAATCGCCGGAATTCGCCGCGTTGCTCACACAGATTACGTCGCATTCGACCCGATGGTCGAACGGATTAGTTCGGATTCGACCGGATGGTCGAACGATGAGGTTGAACCACGGCGCCGGAACGAGAGCACCGGCGTGGTGTTTCTGGCCTCGTGGTTCAGAAGGTGTCGGGAGAATGCGCAGCTGAATCGGGATCGGGGGCAAGACCAAGCCGCGCTATCCTCGAGCGAAGCCGTCGCTCGCTGATCCCGAGTTGCCGGGCAGCCGCACTCTTGTTACCGCCACTCGCGGCGAGAGCATTGGTAATGAGCGAGCATTCGAGTTCAGCGAGGCGGCGGTCGAGTTCACCTACATCGCTTCGAACCTGCCGAACGGCCGAGCCGCTGAGGGTATCGGCGATTTCGGCGGGTAGATCCGCCTGCGTGACCCACATACCGCGAGCGAGAACAACCGCGCGTTCCATCGCGTTCTCGAGTTCGCGTATATTCCCCGGATAGTCGTAGCGCATGAGACACTCCCGCGCATCCGGCGAGATGCCGATGAGCTTCGAATTATTGGCCGCGGCGAACCGGGCTAAACAGGTCAACCAGCGCAGGTATGTCTTCCCGGCGTTCGCGAAGCGGCGGCACCGAGACTGCGATCACCCTGAGTCGGTAGAACAGATCCTTGCGGAAACTACCCTCCTCCACCATTACCTGAAGCTCGCGATTCGTAGCTGCGATAATCCTCGCGTTAAATGGTACCGGATGGTTCGATCCAACCGGTTCAATCGCGCGCTCTTGCACCGCCCTAAGCAACTTTACCTGTGTCGACAACGGAATTTCTCCGACCTCGTCAAGAAAGAGCGTGCCGCCGTCAGCCTCGACAAATCGTCCTATGCGGTCGGCTACCGCGCCGGTGAACGCCCCTCGCTTCGCACCGAACAGTTCGGCCTCGACAAGCCCCTCCGGAAGCGCCGCGCAGTTTACCGCAACAAACGGGCCGCTTCTGCGTGGCCCTGCCTCGTGCAGAACTCGTGCAAGAACCTCCTTGCCGGTACCGCTTTCACCTTCTATGAGCACCGTAGCGGTCCCATCGGTTGCTCGTGAGAGAATGCTCATGATTCTGCGCATCCGGCTGCTTCGAATGCCCGGTAGATACCGCTCGACGGTTTCCTGCGGTAACGTAGCATAGAGCCGGTTATTGTCCTCGCTTTCCTCGCGCGCATTCAGGGTGCGCAATACCACGTGCTTTATGTCCTGCCCTTTTAGCGGCTTCACGAGGTAGTCCTCCGCGCCGGCTTTCAGAAACTCCACCGCGGCTTCGGCCGACTCGTACGCAGTCATAACAATGACCGGAACTTCGGGGTTCACCGACTGGACATGCGCGAGAAACTCGCGCGCATTACCGTCCGGCAGAAAATGATCGGCGAGTACCAGGTCACAGCGTTTTTCGTGCAGCCGTTGCATCCCCTCGGCCATGTTCGACGCCGAAATACACGTAATAGAAATCTGCTCAATGGATTCACAGGCGACACGCACCAGTTCCAGCACCGTCTCGTCGTCGTCAATTGCCATTACGGTCGTTGCCATTGGTTCCTCCACAGTCAGGCATGCGCATCAGTACCACGGTTCCACGGCCCGGCTGACTCTGAATGTCCATCGATCCACCGATACCATCGACAATCTCGTGAGCAATACTCAGACCGAGTCCGGTGCCCTCTCCGACCCCTTTTGTCGTGAAGAAGGGATCCAGTGCTCTTTCCAACACCCGCGAATCCATGCCGCAGCCGTTGTCGCGAATGGCAACCGCAATAGTATTCTGTTCATTACCGCCGTGCCACATCTGTATCGCAATACGCTTCGACGACTCAGACGAGTGCTGCGTATCACCAGTGAGCGCATCACGAGCGTTGGAAAGCAGATTAATGAACACCTGCTCGAGCCTTCCGGCACTCGCACAGCTCCAGGCATCTTCGTCCAGACGGATGTCCAGTTCTATATCATCCGGGAGCGAGGTTCTCATCATATCGAGTGCCGTGCGCACGCTGTCGGCCACGCGTACGGGGTGCATAGTCCCGTCTTCGGTCCGCGCAAATGTCGTAAGCGAGGAGACAATCCTGATGATACGCTCGACACCGGTTCGCGATGCGGCGATTACATGCGGCAGGTCCGAAAAGACGAACGACATATCGTGCTGCCGGTCGAACCTGTCCATCTGTTCGAGAAGCTCTCCGACGCGTTCGCTGCGGTTCGCGCATTCGCGAAACTCGCTCTCCCGCCTGATAAGATCGTCAACATACTGTTGAAGTATCTCCAGGTTATTCCGGATATACCCGGCAGGATTGTTGACCTCGTGGGCTACCCCCGCGGCGAGCTGTCCGAGCGAGACGAGCCGCTCTTGGCGACGTAGAGAATCCTGCGTGCGTTCCAACTGTTCGATCGTGGAAGCGAGCTCGGCAGTCCGGAGTCTCATCGCGGTCGCGAGTTCTTCACTCCGTTGGTGCTCGTACACGATGTAGGATGTGCTGGAAGCGATAAGCGCGTGCAGCTCGGCAAACGATGTACTTCGGGCTGCATTGTTCAACGCGTTCGTATTATTCGCCCGCACCGCTGCCCCGACTTCACGAAGTGGAGCGATAACACGGCGCTGCAGCGCCACTCCCGTCAGGAGCCACGCCAGCGTTACACCGGTCAGCCCGAAAGCAGCAAACGCAGCGAAGTTGTCAGCATCGACCTGAAAAAAACACAGAACGAAGAGCACCACACACAGCACCCATCCACCGGCGAGCCATGCGGGACCAGCATACTGCAGGCGGATAAGCTGTTCGCGCTCAGGCACCGTCTGGTTCATAAGAAAGCCGGATAAGCGACTCGCGCAACTCCCGCAGATCGATCGGCTTGATCAGAACCATCCGGACTCCCGCTTCATTCACGACTTTGGAAATGCGTTTGGCCTCGGGATAGGCGGTCGCTAATACAAGTTTCGAGTTCGGAACACGCCGACTGAGAATGAGCAGCAGTTCCACCCCGTTCATCGTAGGCATTCGCCAGTCAGCGATAATCACATCGTAATGCTTGTTCTCGGTATTCCGGATGGCGTCGAGCCCGCTCAGCGCAATATCGAGCGAGATCGCAGGATCCCTGCGATAGTATCGCTGAATCGATTGCGCAAGCTCCACGTCGTCGTCTACGAAGAGAATTGAGCAGGTCTGTACGGCATGTCCGGTTTTACAATTGTTCATGTTGCCTTCCTGCAAACGGTGAGCGGTCCGCCGCCGTCTCCGGCGATGGGTATCCGGACGCCGGCTTGGCTACAAGCCCACCAAAAACTGTAAGCAAATCACAAGCCAAGTCGGTATAAAACGGTTTACTGCCATTTTTTATGGCCTGTTTTTGGGGAAAAACGCCGAATTTCGCGATGAAATATGCACTGTGCATGGTTTGTTATGCAATGTGCACTGCCCGGGCTATGCATTGTGCATTGGCCGGAATGTGAAGGCGTTCTGAGCTTCCCGAGCGCAGGCTCGAAATCACCGAACGCCTGGTCAACTTCAACAAACGTACGTGCATCGATGAGCTATCATCCTCGCAAAGACAGAATAGAGCAGGTGTGGTCCACTTGTCTCAAAGCGGCTGCCGACTGAGCCTCTACTCCAGGTGGTGAGCCTCTACTCCAGGTGATGCGCGACGATGCGACAAACGGTTATACCGTGAACAAGGGCATGGTCGCGTAGTCGCAGCACACCGCGAATACTACGAAACTTTCTTGTCTAACCGGGCCATTTTGGGTACTTTCTGCGCTCATTCATTCCGCTTCACGTTTGTAGCGATACATAAGGTCTTATTTACATGAAAGGAAAATCAATACAGGGGGGCGTGGTGGTTATGCTGCTGGTGCTGGCCCTCACGACGGTATTCGGCGCGGTAAGTACCCTGGTGGTGCTCAGCGACCAGGCGGACGCGAGTCTGGTTGTCGATGTTGCCGGGCGGCAGCGGATGCTCTCCCAGCGGATGACCAAGGAGGCGCTTCTCCTGGCGAATACCGGAGCGGGAGCGGATGCACAGGATCTCGCGGCGCAAACGGAGGAGCTCGGCAGTACGGCGACGCTCTTCGATCGGAGCCTCCGAGCCCTCCGCGACGGCGGTGAAACACTCGGCACAGACGGCGACGATTTAATCCTACCCGCAGCCACCGGCACAGCCCGGGATGCCTTTCGGGAGGTGAGCGGTTTCTGGGAACCAATCGAGGAGGCGCTAAACACGCTTACCGCGGAGAACCTGGAGCCGGGAGATGAAGAGTTCTCCGAGGCACTCTCGGTGCTGGTGGAAGGGAACCTGGATCTGCTGAACTCCTCCAATGACGCGGTCGTGGCCCTCGGGGCGCAAGCCGATGAAGGGATAGAGGTTCTGCAGGTGCTGCAAGTCACCTTCGCGGCTCTGGCGCTTCTCTTAGCGGTAATCGCGGTCCTTTTGGTCCGCCGCTGGCTGCTCAAGCCGCTGCGGGCAAGCGCGCAGTTAACATTCAAGATGGCCGAAGGCTTCATCGATCAAGAGGTCGAGGAGCGCGCTCGAGGCGAAATGGGTGAGATGAACCGCGCCATGCAGACCTTTTCCGGTAAGTTGCGCGAGATCGTCGCGACGCTCTCCTCGATCTCCGACGGGGTTGCCGACGGCAGCCGCGAGCTCTCCAGAGGGGCAGAGCAACTCTCGGACGAGGCGAACTCCCAGGCATCGAGTACCGAGGAGGTTTCCGCCTCCATGGAGCAGATGGACTCGAGTATCCAGCAGAACGCTGAAAACGCTCAGGAGACCGAGAAGATCGCCGCGAAAGTCTCAGAGGATGCGCAGAAGAGCGCGGAAGCGGTACGGCAAACCGTGGATGCAATGCGCAACATTGCGGAGAAGATCACGATAATCGACGAGATCGCCCGAAACACGAATCTTCTCGCGCTCAACGCCGCGATCGAAGCGGCTCGGGCGGGCGAGCACGGCAAGGGCTTTGCCGTTGTCGCATCGGAGGTACGCAAGCTCGCCGAGCGAAGTCAGACCGCCGCCGGTGAGATAAGCGAACTTTCGACGAGCAGTGTGGATGTCGCCGACGGCGCCGGCCGTCTTCTCGAGGAGTTGGTACCGAACATTCGCCGCACCTCGGAGCTCGTGCAGGAAATCAGCACCGCCAGCGCGGAACAGCGATCGGGCAGCCAGCAAGTGACCAACTCCATCACCGAGCTCGAACAGGTGGGCGTGCGCAACGCTTCGCAAGCCGAAGAGATGTCGAGCATGGCCGAGGAACTCGCAGGCCAAGCCGAACAACTGCAGCAGACCATCGCCTTCTTTCAGGTGGGAGCTGGGGGCCACAGCGGTGGTTTCGACCACAACAGGCGTGATACGCTTTCCGAGCGCGGGGCCTCCGACGCCGATCAGGCTACTCGCCGCGCTCTTGGAAGCGCTACCGGCGGCAGTGGTGGCGCAGGTCGGCCGAAGCGCCCGGCGCTGGATGCTCCCTCCACCGTTGGCGCGGCAAAGGAAGCTCCGGGCACGAATGTCGCCGACCGCGAGTTCGAGGATTTCTAGCCGGGAGGCGAGAGCTGCAGCCCTTGGTCCGCGGCGCAAGAGATTCGCTTCGCGCGTGCTCACGAGTGATTCACGCGGGGGGCAGGCGAAGACATTCGCACCGCGAATGTGGTAAGCAGACTCAACACCGTCGTGCACCTGTTTTGGAGCATCCTTGCAACTGTTACGGTTTAATAGTAAGCCCGAAAAAACACGATACCTGTTGCGCGCACTCGGCTGTCTCAAGCCGTACAAAAAAGTGGTCGTCTCGGCGTACGCGGCGGCATTCGCGGTTAATGCATTACACATCTGGATTCCGCTTATTATCGGCGGCGTAATCGACGACGGGATCCGCGCGGGTGTCTCCGCCCGGGTGTTTTCAGGTGTCGGCCTTCTTATGACCGCAGCGCTCGCGAAGGCAGTGCTTACCTATTTGATCGGGGTCTGGAGCGAAAACGCCTCCCAGAGTGTCGCCTACGACCTTCGAAACCGATTTCATCAGAAACTGCAACAACTGTCGTTCAGCTTTCACGACGACGCTGAAACCGGGCAGCTTCTCGCACGAAGCATACAGGATGTCGACAGAATTCGCTTTCTCACGGGACGAGCCGTGCTGAACCTGGTGCAGCTCGGGACGCAGATTGTCGGCGTTACGATTGCGATGCTTATTATCGAACTGCGTCTGGCCCTGCTCACGATTACGGTATTCCCGGTGCTCATCATCAGCACGGTTCAGTTCGGAAGCACGCTGCGGACGCTTACGCTTACCCTGCGCGACCGCGAGGCGACGCTCACCGGTCGTGTCGAACAGAATCTTCGGGCGCAGCGAATCGTTAAGGCCTTCGGCCGGGAAGATACGGAAATCACCCGCTTCGACGAAGCGAACCGCTCGCTGCTTGAGACACAGAAGCGCGAAGCGAGAGTGCGGGCACTGTTTTTGCCGTTTATGCAGCTTCTCGCCGGCATCGGGACGCTTCTGGTGCTTGTCGGAGGCGGGCGTATGGTTGTCGCCGGGACACTGTCCATCGGAGTACTCGTCGCGTTCATGACGTACCTCTCGCAGCTTCTTATGCCGATACGCCGATTCGGCTGGCTTTTGAGCGCGGTTGCCCAGGCCTCGGCCGGCGCGGAGCGAATCTTCGAGATCCTCGACCTTCCCTCGGACGTCCAGGACGCCCCGGATGCCGAAGCGGTGGATGAGGTCCGAGGCGAGATTTGTTTCAACAACGTGAGCTTTTCCTACGCAAAGAGCCGGCAGGTACTCCAGGGTCTGAGTTTTTGTGTGGGAGCGGGAGAGAAACTCGCCGTCCTCGGTGCGACCGGATCGGGGAAATCATCGATCATCAATCTAATTCCGCGCTTCTACGATCCCACCGACGGCGAGGTAACGATCGACGGGCGGGATGTGCGCGAGATGACCCTGCAGTCTCTGCGCTCGCACATAGGCATTGTCCTGCAGGAGACGGTACTTTTCGCGGCAAGCATAGAGGAGAATATCGCGCTCGGTCGCCCGAATGCCTCGCATAAGGATATTGTGCAAGCCGCGCAGGCGGCCCACATACACGCTTTCATAGAGAGTCTTCCCGACGGATACGCGACCCCTGTCGGCGAACGAGGCGTAACCTTGTCGGGCGGACAGAAACAACGCGTTGCGATCGCGCGGGCAATACTGAAAGACCCGAAGATCCTCATTTTGGACGATGCAACGTCGAGCGTAGATACCGAGACCGAGCAGCAGATACAGGAGGCGATGGAAGGGCTCATGCAGGGACGCACATCGGTCATAATCGCTCAGCGCTTGAGCACGGTACGTACGGCCGATCAAGTCATAGTACTCGACCACGGGCGGGTGGCGACCGTTGCTCACCGAAGCGCGTCGATGAGTCCGCACGAGCAATTGCTGCGTGAAAGCGGCCTGTACGCTGAGATCGTGAGAGGACAGCGCCGCGACGCGAACGAGGACGTGCGGTCATGATGGGCAGTACGGGCGCTGCCGGTGGGCCGCGCGGCATGCTCGAGGCCATGGGAGGACGCGAGGACGGGACTATACAGAAAGCGGTCCTTCTTCGACTTCTGCGGTTCGTCCTCCCGTACCGCAAAGAGCTCGCCTTCGCTCTCTTGTGCATGATCGCAGCGACCGGGGCGGGGCTTCTCGTTCCCTACCTGACCCGCATTGTTATCGACGAACAGATAGTAGCCGGCGACCTCAACGGGATCTACCGCACAGGTGCCGCAATAGCGACCGCGCTCGTTGTTGCCTACGTCTCTCAAGCGCTGCAAATGTTCGTCCTCGGCGTTCTCGGGCAAAAAGTATTGTTCAATCTGAGAGCACGGCTTTTCGAACACCTGCAACGCCTCTCGGTCGCGTACAACGATACGCACATTGTCGGAGTAACCGTCTCGCGCGTAGTAAACGACGTATCGGTTATCAACAATCTTCTCAGCGAAGGACTCGTTACGCTTATCGGCGACACCATTCTGCTGCTGGGAACGATCGGTATTATGCTGAGCATGGAATGGAAGCTCGCCCTGTTGACCTTCAGTATTCTGCCGCTGATGGTGCTCGTCACGGTCTGGTTTTCGAAGCAGGCCAAACCGGCGTTCCGCGAAACCCGCGAAAAGGTAGGGAATCTCGTCGGGACGCTCGCGGAGAACATCGGCGGCATGCGCGTCATTCAGTCGTACGGTCAGGAGGAAAGCTCGCACAGTCAGTTCGAAGCGGACAACGACGAAAACCGCAACGCCCACGTGCGCGCAATGCGCCTTTCGTTCACCTTTCTACCGGCTATCGATCTACTCAGTGTCGGCGCGACCGCGATCGTGCTCGCCGCCGGAGGGTATATGGCGCTCGATGGTGCGGTTTCGATCGGCATCATTGTCGCGTTCATGAGTTACGTGAGCAGGTTTTTCGTTCCTATTCGGGAACTGAGCCAGCTCTTCACGACGCTGCAGTCGGCCTCGGCGGGTGGAGAGCGCGTTCTCGAGCTTCTCGACGCGGAGCCGCAGGTAAGCGAGCGGCCGGACGCCGAGGAGTTGGCCCGAATCGAAGGCGCGATCGCGCTCGATCGGGTAAGCTTCTCCTACGTCGAGAACGTGGAAGTGCTTCAAGATGTAAGCCTTACCGCCGAACCCGGCGAGACCATCGCGATTGTCGGTCCGACCGGAGCCGGGAAAAGCACCATTACCAATCTGGTTTGCCGCTTTTACGAGGCAAGCTCCGGGAGGGTGCTCCTCGACGGCAAAGACGTCCGCGATATTCGCCTCGCGAGCCTCCATCGCAATATGGGGTACGTGAGTCAGGATCCCATTCTCTTCCCCGTTACCATAGCGGAGAACATTGCGCTCGGAGCCGATTCGGCGACACAGACGCAGATCGAGGAAGCCGCGCGAAACGCCGAGGCACACGGGTTCATTTCCCGACTGATCGACGGCTACGATACGGTGGTCACCGAAGGCGCGACCAACCTCTCGGTCGGACAACGACAGCTCATCGCCATCGCCCGGGCAATGCTCGTAGACCCGCGCATTCTAATCATGGACGAGGCTACCTCCAGCGTCGATACGGTAACCGAAGCGCTCATTCAGCGTGCGCTCGACCGCCTGTTGCACGACCGAACCGCGATCGTAATCGCCCACCGGCTTACGACAATCAGGAATGCCGACCGCATCTACGTAATCGACCAGGGCCGGATCGTACAGTCAGGCACTCACCAAGCGTTGCTCGCCACCGACGGCCTGTACCGCGAACTCTACGAGCGACAGTTTATCGACGGCGACTCGAGGCCGTAACGCCGAACGGCTCCGCTCCCCGCGCCCTGCCACCCGCGCGCAGGAACGCCGCCGGGGATCGTCTGTTTGACGGGGGAACGCGGCAAGCGTAGAGTCGAGAACCATGGCGCGATTCATTCACGACGACTTTCTGCTGAACAGTGACCCGGCACGGGAACTCTACCACGAGCACGCCGAAGGCATGCCGATCTATGATTTTCACTGCCATCTGCCGCCGGCGGAAATCGCCGAAGACCGACAGTACAACTCGATAAGCGAAATCTGGCTGCACGGTGACCACTATAAGTGGCGCGCCATGCGCACAAACGGAATCCCCGAGGAACGCATTACCGGAAGCGCCGACGACAGGGACAAGTTTCAGGCCTGGGCCGAAACGGTGCCGGCGACGCTCGGAAATCCATTGTACCACTGGACGCATATGGAGCTCGCCGATCCGTTCGGAATCCATACGCTGCTGAACCCCGATACCGCCGAGCAGATATGGAGACAAACCGGAGCGCTTCTCGCCGACCCGTCGTTTTCGGT
>JBKGYS010000053.1:0-15092 GCA_046545955.1 Spirochaetales bacterium
CGCTTTACACCACGGTGGTGGACAGTAATCAATAATAGCGGCGCGGATATACCGGCCTCTGCTCGGGCGCCCCGAGCGCCTTCGTGCTTTTTTTATATCCACCTGTCGTTGCTTAAACCCGTGTCGACCGCGCTGGTACTTTTTCTGTTTGCCCGGCAGGCGATCGAAGCCTGCGCCATGGGACGCGCACGTCCCATGGCGGCGCTTGTTCGGTATGCAGAATGCGTTCCTGAAGAGCGTGTATCTGTAGCTAGACGAACTGTCTGGTACTGAAAACTTTGCTGCCGAAGCCGTCTAACCCCCTTGTGGTGGCTCAAGCGAATCGGTAGCGTGATATGAAATATCTGGGCAGCGGTGAACCATGAATTGGTAGGCGGTGGGACCGAAAATCTTCTTTTGCGGTCCGGCCAGGGAGAGGTATATGGAACTGAAATATCTACGCGGACGCGTGGCAATGGTAACCGGAGGAGCTTCCGGCATGGGCCGCGCAATGGCGGTCGGCATAACCGGACAGGATCATATCGTGTCGGCCGGATCGCTATGGTAAGGAGAAGCCTATGGATTTAACGAAACTCGGAAGAATGTATATCGATGGTCAGTGGGTCAAAGCCGCTTCGGGAAAGACCCGCACCATAATATACCCCTACGACCAGCGGGAGATCGCGAATGTCACCGACGGCGACGTCGAAGACGCCCGCAAGGCGATCGCCGCCGCGCGTCGCGCGTTCGATGATACCGCCGGCGAATGGCGCAAGATGCGCGGCGCCGACCGCGGCAGGCTCGTTGGTAAGCTCGCCGAGCTTATCGAGCGCGACCGCGAGGAGCTCGCGCGGCTCGAAAGCCTCGACACCGCCAAAACATTCGAGGAAAGCAAAGTCGACATGGACGATATTGCCGGCATATTTCGCTACTACGCGGGACTCGCCGACAAGGACGCCGGTGAAGTTATCGACTCGCCGATCCCGAACACCACAAGCCGTGTAGTTCGCGAGCCCGTGGGGGTATGCGGACAGATTTCGCCGTGGAACTACCCGCTGCTTCAGGCAAGCTGGAAAATGGCGCCGGCGCTCGCCGCGGGCAACACCATTGTCATGAAACCGAGCGAAGATACTCCGCTGACCACCATTAAGGTTACCGAGCTTGCCGAAGAGGCAGGCTTCCCGCAGGGCGTTGTAAATCTCGTACTCGGCCCGGGTCCGACCGTCGGCAACGAGCTCGCCGAAAGCCACGACGTCGACCTGATTTCGTTCACCGGTGGCATCGAGACCGGGCGCAGGATCATGCAGGCGGCCGGCGGCAACGCGAAAAAGATCGCGTTCGAGCTCGGCGGGAAGAATCCGAATATAGTCTTCGCCGACGCCGATTTCGATCTAGCCGTCGATTACGCGCTTAACGCCGTCTACTTCCACGCGGGTCAGGTCTGCTCGGCCGGCGCGCGGCTTCTTGTCGAGGAGTCGATTCACGACCGCCTCGTAGAGGAGGTCAAGAAACGCGCCGAGCGCATTACCCTCGGCGAAGCGTTCGACCCCAGCACCGAATGCGGCCCGCTTATCTCCGAAACACACCGCGCGAAGGTCGAGTCCTACGTCGAGGGCGCGAAGAAAGAAGGCGCCAGGTGCATTCTCGGTGGCAAGCGACCTGAAGACCCCGAGCTTCAGAAGGGTTTCTTCTACGAGCCGACGATCTTCGTCGATTGCACCAACGACATGAACATCGTTCAGGAAGAACACTTCGGCCCGGTGCTTACGGTCGAAGCGTTCAAAACCGAAAAGGAAGCGATAGACCGCGCCAACAGCACAACGTACGGCCTATCCGGAGCGGTCTGGACACGGGATCAGACCAAGGCCGAGCGGGTTGCCGCAGCCCTTCGTATGGGAACGGTCTGGATAAACGACTTTAACGTATACTTCGCGCAGGCTCCCTGGGGCGGATACAAACAGTCGGGTATCGGCCGCGAGCTCGGAAAACAGGGTCTCGAGGAATACACCGAAACAAAGCATATTTACCAGAACATCGCCACCGAGGCGCTGAACTGGTTCGGCCGGCGGTAAGCTCCGACAGCCTGTTCGTAGCCCGCGCTCGAGCGCGGGCTACGTAGCGCCGCTCTTGACCCCAGCGGCCCGGCGGGAGGAAGCTATCGAGGTGCGCTTGCCTGGTATCGCCGCGAGAAACATCAGCCTCGTTTCCTCCCTCCTGTTTCTTTTTCCGGGCGTTTCTATCGCCTCGGATGAAGAAACGCCTCCGCCGTGCGACCTTCCGGAATCAGCCGATGAACACATGCAGTACGAGGTTTCCTACGCCCGGATTCCGATCGGTACGGTCGACGTCTACTCTTCGGATGCGAGCGAGGCGTGCGGACTCGTGGTAATGGAAACATTTCCAAACATCGGGGCCATTCGTGGGTATACCGAGCACTTCGGACTGCTCGCCGACGACGGGTACGTTCATGAAAGCCACTTCTGGCAGGACGCGGGCGACCATTGGAAATATGGTCATCTCGATCGCGATCCGAAGAGCAATAGGATCAGACTCGTCGAGTACACGGCCGACAGCCGATTCGGCGCGCTCAGCGATAGAACCGAGATAGACAACTCGCGATACGCATCCGCGGTGCACGACGCGACGTCGCTCATTCGCGCCGTTCGAGACGAGGTGTCGAGCGACGATTCGACGTCGGGCGAGTGGAATCGGAACTATCCGCTGTATCACGAGGGATCGCGCGAGACGGTCCCGGTGACGCTCAGAGAGGGAAAGGAGACCGTTTCGGTCGAAGCCTTCGACCGGCGGCGCGACGTCTTGAATGCGGAAATCGATCTGGATTTCGAGGGAGTGCACGGCTTGAGCGACGCTCTGAAGGCTCGCTTTACCGCCGATGCGCAGGCTGTTCCGGTCTATGTTGAAGCACGCATTGTAATCGGACGGGTACGGCTGGAGCTGACCGATTACGAAGACGGGTAAAAGGGTGCCGGATTACCCTTAGAGCCGTATCCGGCCCGACCGGGGAATCGGCCGGACCGGAGGTCCTGAAGAACGGAGCAGCCGCGGCCCCGCAAGTCCGGTTGCGGGACCCTCGTCGAAGCCGCGGCGGACAACGCTCTACTCTGATCAGGTGGCAAGAACCCGCTCGACGAGCTCTTTATTCTTGGCAAAGACTTTTTCATGGTCGACCGACGTATGGTGTCCTCGGCGGATTATGACGTGGCCGTCTACGATAACCGTATCAACGTTGCGCTCGGAAACCGAGTACAGGAGATCAGCGGCCGGAGAAACGCCGGGCTGCATGCTTGCGGTGCTCGGCCGAACGAGGACGAGATCGGCCGGAGCGCCTTCGCGCACCTCACCGTATCCTGGAAGTCCTAACGCCCGACCACCTGCGGTCATTAGCGGGAGAATGCTCTTGAGCGCGCCTTCCTCCGGGTTTCCGGTGGATGCTTTCGCGAGTAGCGCCGCCATTCGAGCGACC
The DNA here is from genome assembly GCA_046545955.1 of Spirochaetales bacterium. Lineage (GTDB taxonomy): Bacteria > Spirochaetota > Spirochaetia > DSM-27196 > SKKC01 > SLAN01. The sequence goes on from JBKGYS010000053.1 coordinate 3,464, forward strand.
TCGAATAGCCCGAGCGAGTTATTCGAAACCGCGCCACCTGTGCCGAGCGCAATCTGAAGCTTGTGGTTCAACGCCCTCGGCAGAAAATCGTGAATACGACCGAACTTCATATAGCTCTTCGGGCAGTGCGCGATTGTCGCCCCTTTCTCTTTGATAAGCTCCATATCGCGGTCGGTTGCGTAGTAGGCATGGGCAAGGATGCTACCGCCGGTCAGCGCACCGGTTTCAGCGAGCACCTCCACGGGAGTCTTTCCTCGCTCGGCCACGGAGCGGTCAACCTGCTCTTTCGTTTGCGCTACATGAACGTGGGTGCGAACACCGAGCCTCTGCGCCTCCTCGGCAACCCTGCGCAGAAAATCGTCGGAACAAAGGTGCGGTGAGTGCGGCCCGAGTGAAACCGAGATTCGCCGCTCGATGTTGTGAAACTCGCGGGTGAATCCGAGAGCCTCTTCGTAGCGCCGCGCACCTCCGTCTCCCGCGTCGAATACAGCCTCGGCGAGATTCGCGCGCATGCCCGCGTTCGCAAAGGCCCTGAACGCATGATCCATATGGAAATAGTGATCGGCGACGCACGTCACCCCGGATGTCAGCATTTCCAGCGCTCCGAGCATGGTTCCCCAGTACACATCCTGAGGCGTCATCCGATGTTCATAAGTCCGTACGTGCTCACGAAACCAGTCCTCCGGAATGTGCTCGTCAAAAATACCACGGAACGGCGTCATGGCCGTATGCGCATGCAGGTTCACGAGTCCGGGTATGACGTATGCGCCGGCCGCGTCAAGAATCTCTTCGGTATCCGAAATAGCCCCGCGGTGACGACCACGCCCCCCGCGGGCGCTGGCAACCCCGGTACCCACCGAAACGATAGTAGGACCGTCGGTTACAACGTAGGAGTCGGGAATTGCCCGACCTTCAGAGAGATTTATGACCGTTGCATTGCGAATCAGCATGTATGCGTATCCTCCTTCAAAGTGCTCACCAACCAGTGCGCCTGCCTCTCATAGTGATACCGGAAATCCTGCAGTGCAATGGTGAAATCAGCATACCGTAGATACATTGGTTTCTGCAAAACCACAGATTCGCCGGATTCCGTACGTGCTTTCCCCGAACGTGGCATCGCTGGAAGGGTTCAACCGGGTAGTAAGCGACAACCATGGCCGGTAGTCGGTGTGGGGCTTTTTCAATCGCCCGGAAAGCCCGATACTCTAGCCGGTATGAAGCGTCTTCGCACAGGCGTCGCAGTCTTCGGGCGCGCCTCCGCGTGGTGGATCGCGGTTTCGGCGTTCACAGCGCTGTTTCTTCTCTCAGCGTGCGCCCGCGAACCGGTAGACGCCTCCGAGAACGACACATCCTCGCAAACGCCGCTCGAAAGTCCGGACGCCGAGTACGTGTTTCCGGTTGGCGCACCGCGTAGGCATCTCGAATGGACCGAGTATCACTGGGACGGCGGAAACGCCGTGGACATCTTCGCGGCCCGCCGTCTCGACTCCGATTCGATGGCACTATCCGACGTTCACTCGGCTCCTGTTCTCGCGGTAGCCGACGGAAGCGCGTTTCGGGTTGACAATCCTCGCGGCGGAAACGCCGTTCTCCTGAAAGCTGAAACCGGAGAACAGTTCTACTACGCACACCTCGCGGACACCGTCGTCCCTGACGACCGAACTTTGCAAAGCAGCGGAACGCCGGTATCAAAGGGCGAACAGATCGGCACGGTAGGCCGAAGCGGATCCCGCGCCCGGTTTATCGAGCCGCATCTTCACTTCGAGGTCATAAAGGAGGAAGTAACCAGCCTCGATTGGCCCGATCATACAAACGCCGCGCACTGGATCCGTGGTACGTTCGGGCTTCGCTGGGTGGAGCAGAATATTGCCGATTATGGCGAAGATACGCCATCCGGTTTTCCGCTCGATTACCGGCCGGAAGCAATCGAGCGATTCGAGTCGATGGCGCAGGAACAGCGGCAGACCGCGGGGGTCGTCTACGAGCTTCAGGACGAAAGCCCTGTACGCTCGCTGCACGGAGGGGAAATACGAGTTATGCGGAATACGCGGCTAGGGCTTCGTGTTCAGGTTACCAACCGTCCAACCGACACTACCGTCGTGTATTCGTTCCTTCGCGCAACGGATGTAGAAACAGGCGATACCGTGGAACGGGGTGACGAGATCGGAACGGCGCACAACAGACTTCACATTATGTACTTCGAGGACGGCAGGTCGCGCGACCCGGAAGCAATTCCGGGTTGGAACAGGGACAACGAGAAATAGCAGAAGCTTAGGAGGAAAAAACGGCCGGCAGTCGCGACAGCCACTGCCGGGTCCTGATTTCCGGTAGACTACGGTGCGGGTGGCTTCTTAGAGCTCACCCTCTTCTTCCATCTCCGGATCGTCCATCTCAATATCTTCATCGACCTCGACCGGCTCACATGCTACCGCGATGACACCAATAGCAAATACTACCGTCAAAACCTGAATTACCTTTTTCATAGCAAATCCTCCCTCATTTCGATTGCTTGTACGGAGAAGACTACAATACGACTGTTCGTCACATGCGGTTGATATATGAAGAAACTATAAAGATTCATGTGTGTTGCTTGAATTCCGGAAAGGTGTTTTGCGGAATCAGGAAATATGCTATAACCCGGCTCTATGGACTCTGTAAAATATTTCCTCTCAGAGGATCGCCTCCCCAAACGCTGGTATAATATCCAGGCGGACCTTCCAAAGCCCCTGCCTCAGGTCCTTCACCCGCAAACGAAGCAGCCGGTAGGTCCGGATGATCTCGCTCCCCTTTTTGCATCCGAGCTCATTCAGCAGGAAGTATCTACCGATCGCGACATAGATATTCCCGAGCCGGTTCGGGATCTATACCGGCAGTGGCGCCCGAGCCCTCTGTATCGCGCGCGCCGGCTCGAGCAGGCGCTCGATACTCCCGCGCACATTTACTACAAGTACGAGGGGGTAAGCCCGGTAGGCTCTCATAAACCGAACACTTCGGTGGCGCAGGCCTTCTATAACATGAACGAAGGCATCCGCCGTCTCACCACGGAGACCGGCGCGGGACAATGGGGAAGCGCGCTCGCCATGGCATGCGCTCAGTTTTCAATGGAGCTCGCCGTCTATATGGTGAAGGTCAGCTACAATCAGAAACCGTATCGAAGAGGGCTCATGGAAACCTTTGGGGCATCGGTAACCCCGAGTCCAAGCGACACGACCGAGTCGGGCCGCGAAGTCTTGAAGAACCATCCGGACTCTACCGGTTCGCTTGGAATCGCGATTTCCGAGGCGGTGGAAATGGCGGTCAAGGACAAACACACCAAGTACGCCCTGGGAAGCGTGTTGAACCACGTCCTGCTGCATCAGACGGTTATCGGCGAGGAAGCAATGCTTCAATTCGCGGACGCAGGAGAAGGACCGGATGTGCTTATTGGGTGCACCGGCGGTGGTTCGAACTTTGCCGGAATGATACTTCCCTTTCTCGGACAACGGTTTCGCGACGGCCGAGTGGGAAACACTCCGGGTGATCGTGTCATCGCGGTCGAGCCATCAGCCTGCCCGACTCTTACGAAGGGTCAGTACGCGTACGACTACGGAGATACCGCGCACCTGACACCGCTCGTGAAGATGCACACACTCGGAAGCGCGTTTGTCCCGCCGGGGTTTCACGCGGGAGGGCTGCGTTACCACGGTATGGCCCCCATCGTCAGTCACCTGGCCCATCTCGGCGCCATAGAACCGATTTCGATTGACCAGATGGAGACATTCGCCGCCGGGGTCCAGTTCGCTCGTACTGAAGGCATTCTACCCGCGCCGGAGGCGAACCATGCGGTTGCCGCCACGATCCGCGAGGCACTACGATGCCGTGAAGAAGGCAAACGCGAGGTGATAGCGTTTAACCTGTGCGGGCACGGTCATTTCGATGTTCAGGCATACATGGATTATCACGCCGGTAAACTCGAGGCCTACGAGTATCCGCGGGAAGAAATCGCCATGGCACTGTCCGGATTGCCCTCGGTAGGGTGATCACCGTGTCGCCGGCCGAGCGAGCAGGCGAAGGCTCGTTGCAGACTCGACCCCTGGCCTGCCCGCGTGCCTCCTCGGCCGACACGGCTCGTCCCTCGATCCTGCGCGTGCGCGCCGCGCGGGGTCTATCGCTTCCATTCGCCCTGTAGGCGAAATGTGGAAGCAAGAATCGCGCCTGTAAAAAAGACACATCTAGAGTGACGTCCGCAGACAGCGGACTTATACTTACAAGTGATTGCGGGCGGGGTGTAATGGAACGCATCGATACCTACATTGCCGATCTCTCGAGCGACTGTATTGTGATGGTGGACGCTGACTACCGCTATACTCTCGCCAACAAAGCGTACATCGAGACAATGAACGTCACCAGGGACAAGATCGTCGGGTCGACAATCGCTGAAACCTGGGGCGAGGACGTATTCGAACCCTCCATTAAGCCGGCGATAGACTCTGCGTTCAGCGGGAAACACATCGATCGCACGGAGCGATACACGGTAGACGGTGAAGAGCGTGTTTTTTACGTACGGTATTATCCTTCCTCAGGCGGCCAATCGGTTGACCACGTTCTCATCTTTGCCAATGAAATTACACCGGGGTCTGGTGACTCCGGGGAGCGTCGCGGCGAGCATGACCGGATCACCGGGCTGTTCAACCGGCAGATGATGGATGTTCTGATTCCCAAGCAGCTCGCCCAGGCTGCGCGTTCGGAACATGAGACCCTTCAAGCGCTGCTGTTTATCAGCCTGAGAAACTTCAAACAGATAAACCGCACGTACGGCCACGCCATAGGGGACATCCTGCTCGAGAACAGTGCGCTGCGCGTAAACGAGTGTCTGCGCTCCGGAGATTTCGTGTTTCGCTTCGACGGTACCAATTTCGTCGTACTATTGACCCACATCAAGCGGGACACAGACGCTTCCATCGTTGCACGGAAAATACGCGACTCTGTCACGGTGCCCTATCGAATGGACAATGTGGATTTCCGCATCGAGTGCTACATAGGAATAGCGCTCTATCCGCAGGATACCACCGATGCTCACCAGCTCATTCAAGCGGCAAACTCGGCGAGCATCGACGCGGAACAGACCGCCGATACCTTCTGTTTTTACGACCGAGAAACACACAATCGGGCGGTCGAGCGCATTCAGCTCCACACACAGCTTCAGCGCGCCTTCGAAGCCGACGAGTTCCAAATGTATTATCAACCGGTGTCCGACATTTCGGGGAATCCACCGAAGATTGTTGGCGTGGAAGCCTTGCTTCGATGGAAGCATCCCGACCGCGGACTGTTGTCGCCGGGCAGTTTTCTCTCGTTGGCCGAAGAAACGAAGGTGGTGCTTGCCATCGACCGTTGGGCCTTATTCACTGTATGCGAAACACTTGCCCGACTACAGTCATACGAGAAGCTCATTGTAACGGTAAACGTGAGCTCGGCAACGTTCATGGATGACCACTTCATCGATATAATCGAGGGAGCGCTTCGAGCCGCCGGCAACCCCGATCCGACGCTCCTGCGCATTGAACTCACCGAGAGCATGTCGGTCGAGAACCTTGATATGCTCCACCCCCGCTTTCGCGAGCTCGAGCGGCTGGGTATTCGACTATGGATCGATGATTTCGGCGTTGGACAGTCGTCGCTGTCAATGTTGAAAGCCCTTCCGGCTCATGGAATCAAGATCGACCGCAGCTTCGTACAGGGGAGCGAGCATTCGGAGAAAGAGAGAAAGTACCTCGAGGGTATCGTCGAGAGCGTACGCGCGCGCGAAAAGGATGTAATTGTAGAGGGAATCTCAAACGAACATCAGCTTTCGGTCGCGCGTTCGCTGCATTGCACGTACGCACAGGGCTTCTTTATCGCCCAGCCAATGGAGCTCGAGGCGCTCGATGCTTTCCTTGTGAGAAAAGGCTTTCACGACAAGGAAGCATGAGCGCGATACCGTCACCGCGTTCAGTTGCACGTGGAGCGCTCAGTTACACTTGGAATCGCCGCAGTTGAGGCAGGTGCGGCACCCGTCGAGCACGACAACAGCCGCGGTATTGCACTTGGGGCAAAGCGTAGCGCCGGCCGGAAATGGTGAAGCGCCGGCTTCGCCCTCGTTTTCCGGTACCGCCGGCTCGGCGCCGGCATGACCGTTTGTGCTATCGGGTTCTCGCGCAGGCGACCCGAAGCTCCGCGACTCATACTCGGTACGTTTCTCCTCGAGCATTTCGCGCTGCTCGTCGGTTAGCCCCTCTTTCGACCGAATAAGGCCGATCGACATGAGATGACGTTCGATCACCTCGCCGATTTCGGCAATAAGCGAAGGCATGTATTTGCCGCCGGTTTTCCAGTATCCGCCTCGAGGGTCAAAAACAGCCTTGAGCTCCTCGACGAGGAACGCAACATCGCCGCCTTTGCGAAACACCGCCGAAATGATCCGGGTTAACGCCACGATCCACTGGAAATGGTCAAGGTTTTTCGAGTTTATAAAGATCTCGAAAGGCCTTCGGACTTCGCTTTCGGTACCCTCGTTTAATACGATATCGTTGATCGTAATGTACATCGCATGATCGGATACCGGCGTCTTTACTTTGTACGTTGTGCCCTTCAGCTCGTAGGGCCGCTCGAGCGTTTCATCCATGGAAATAACCGCGTTCCCCGGCTCGGCGGTCGACTGCCGGGCATTCGGCGAGTCTTCGCTCGCGGCCTCCTGTGGAGGGTCGTTCTTGCGCACCCTGTAATCGACGATCGGTTTATCTATCCGTATTGCCATTTCAGATCCTCCCTAAAAGCGGCCGTAGTAGCCTTCTTTAAGCGCGTCGTAGAGGTTCGCCGCGTTGTGTGTCTCGCCGTCGTACTCAATATCCTCGTTCCCGCGGGCTTTCACCACCGATCCGTCGTCGAGTACAAACTCGTACGTCGTATTCTTCAAGTCCTCCTCGCGCACCAGAACTCCCTGGAACACCTCGGGGTTAAAGCGGAACGTCGTACAACCCTTCAGCCCCTCCTGATAGGCGTACATATAGATGTCCTGAAAATCGTCATACGGAAACTCGGTTGGAACGTTAGCGGTTTTGGAGATCGATGAGTCGATCCACCGCTGCGCGGCAGCCTGTATATCCACGTGCTGTTTCGGCGTTATGTCGTCGGCAGTAACAAAGTACGAGGGGAGTGTATGACGGTGTTCCGGATCGTCGTCTTCGGACTTCGACGCTTCCGGCAGCGCTTCACTATCGACGAAAGCCCGGTAAGCGAGAAGCTCATACGAGAAAACATCGACCTGTTCCTTCGACTTACGCCCCTCGCGGATAACATTGCGACGGTAGTGATGAGCGAAGCTTGGCTCGATTCCGTTGGCGGCGTTGTTTCCCAGCGAAAGAGAAATGGTGCCGGTCGGCGCAATAGACGTATGATGCGTGAATCGCGCGCCGGTCTCTGCGATTTCATCTACCAGCTCGGGGGCCACCTCGGCGAGCCGTTGCATATAACGGCTATAGCGGGCGAGAAGTACCCGACCGGGAACCGTATCGCCGACCGAATAGCCGTGCTCGGCAAGCTCGGGCCGCTTGCGCAGGTGTTCGGCGGTAAGGGTTATATCCTCGAGCATGATAGGCGCCGCCCCCTTTTCCTTGGCAAGCTCAACTCCCGTCTTCCATCCGGTCACGGCCATCTCGCGCGAGACCTGGTCGGTGAACGCAAGTGACTCCGCAGACCCGTATTCCATACGCATCATGGTCAAAGCGCTTCCGAGACCGAGAAAGCCCATTCCGTGCCGACGCTTGCGCTCGATTTCCCCACGCTGCTTTTCCAGCGGCAAGCCGTTCATTTCGACAACGTTGTCGAGCATGCGCGTGAAGACCGAAACAACGTCGCGATAAGTCTCCCAATCGAAATAGGCGTTTTCGGTAAACGGCTCGCGAACGAACTGCGTAAGATTCACCGAGCCGAGCAGACACGCCCCGTAGGGCGGCAGGGGTTGCTCGCCGCACGGATTGGTAGCGCGAATCTTTTCGCAGAACCAGTTGTTATTCTGCTCGTTCACTTCATCGATAAGGATGAACCCCGGCTCTGCGTAGTCGTAGGTCGATCGCATGATAAGATTCCACAACGTGCGTGCCGGGATCGTGCGATAGATGCGGCAGGCCACAAGCCCGTCGTCATTGGTGACGTAGGTATCGGCGATCGGCCACTCGCGCCACACGACCTGTTCGGGGTCGTTCACGTCGATACCGTCCGCCTTCGCCTCGCGGTCAGTCACGGGGAACGCCAGCGGCCAGGCATCGTTGTTGCGCACCGCCTCTACGAAGGCATGGGTAATAAGCAGCGAAAGATTGAACTGGCGAAGCCGCCCGCTTTCGCGTTTGGCCCGGATAAAGTCCATTACATCGGGATGCCCAACGTCCATCGTGCCCATCTGCGCGCCGCGGCGACCACCGGCCGACGAAACGGTGAAACACATGCGGTCGTAAATATCCATGAACGACAGAGGGCCGGAAGTATGAGACCCGGCGCCCGAGACAAACGCGCCTTTCGGTCGCAGCGTGGAAAAGTCGTACCCGATTCCGCAGCCCGCTTTGAGGGTGAGGCCTGCCTCGTGTACCTTGCGCAGGATGTCGTCCATTGAGTCGTTAATTGTGCCCGAAACGGTACAATTGATCGTGGATGTCGCAGGCTTGTGCTCGCTTGCCCCCGCGTTGGACATGATTCGCCCGGCCGGGGTCGCACCGTTGCGCAGAGCAGAGAGAAAGCGCTCGTACCAGTACTCGCGCTGCCCCTCCTGCTCTACCGACGCGAGCGACTTAGCCACCCGCTGCAATGATTCATCGATCGATCCGTCGATCGGCTCTCCGTTGCGTGACTTCAACCGGTACTTGGAATCCCAGATATCCATCGACGCATCCTGATACGGTATCCGGACCGGGGCCGGCGCTTGCGCGCTTGCACTGCGACTCATACTGCCTCCTTCGAGTACGCTATATCTATAGTATGGCACCCGAAGGATGTATCCTGTTGCGCTATATGTCAATGGGACAAGCGGCTTACGCGAATAACGTATGCAAAGTGTTCTAATACCGATAGATAGCAGCGACCGGACTACGGCCGGTCTTCTCAGACCGGCCCTTATTCGATCGTTTCCATTACCTTCTCGTGCGCTTTCTCTATTCCCCTGCGCTCGGCGTTGGCAGTTCGTCGCTGTACCTCGATCGCCTCTTCGATGAGGTAGTCGAGAAGCGCGAGCTCCTCGTTACTGTAGCCGTCGGAAGCCGCCGTCCCGGAGGACTTCGCCCGGCTCTCCATGCTCGCAACACTCGCGAGCAGCACGAGCATGCTCATGGAAAGGTGTGTCATCCGGCGAAGGTGAAACTCGGCCTTCGTTATGTTCTTACCGTACCGAAGGAATCCGTCCTTCAACAGGCCGCGAAACATGGTCTCCCCGCGGGAAGCCACCTTCAGTGCCCGATTCAGCGTCGGATGCGACGCGCTCAAGCCCTTCAGAAGGTTCGTCCGGGCGAGCTTATTGAGATAGAGAAGCTTGCCGACACCGCTCTTGCCTTTGAGCTCGCCGCCGAACTGCCGGAAGAGAGTAAGCGGGGGATATATGGAGTGAATCTCGCTCGTACCTTCGAAGATGGTCGTGACGCGGAAATCGCGCATGCGTTTTTCGTAGGGAAGCGTCTGAATAAAGCCCGCTCCGCCGGCGGTCTGCAGCGCATCGTAGAGCGCGTCCCAGCAGTTGTCGGTGCCGTAGAGCTTGGTGTGGCTGCTTTCCATCGCCACGTTCGCAAGACTTTCCTTCTCGAGAAGGTTGGCCGTAAAAAACGTCACATTGCGCGAGGCGAACGCGTGCGCCTTGGTGCGCACCATCTTCTCCTGAATGAGCTCGAACTCGTGGATCGGCACGCCGAACTGCTTCCGCGAAGCGGCCCGTTGCTGCATATCGCGCAGACTCTGTCCCATAAGTCCCGCGCTCGCCGCTCCGAGCGCGAGACGGCCGTAGTTGAGAATATTCATGGCGATTTTGAACCCGTCGCCCTCGCCCGCGATCAAGTTTTCTTTCGGCACCTTCACATTCTTGAACTGAATGGGCGTCGTGGAGCTTACCTTCAGCCCCATCTTCGGCATGTCCTTCCCTACCTTCACGCCCTCCCAATCACGCTCGACGATAAACGCAGCCATTTTTTTCCCCGGATTCTCGGGGTCGAGCTGCGCAAAGACCGTAAAACCCTGCGCGTAGTTGCCGTTCGTAATGTAAGTCTTGCCGCCGTTGAGGATGTAATGCTCGCCGTCGTCGGACAGTTTCGCTTCGGTGGTGATATGCTGGGCGTCGCTACCGGCCTTCGGCTCGGTCAGACAGTAGGCGAACACCATCTCCCCGCTCGCCGCCTTCGGAAGGTATTTCTGCTTCTGCGCTTCATCGCCAAACAGCACAATTCCCTTCATACCGATCGAAAGATGCGCGAGCGGAACGAGGACGATCGCCATATCGGTGCGCGACATCTCCTCGACAACGCGGAGGTACTCGCTGACGCTGAATCCGAGACCACCGTACTCCTCGCCGATGGTCATGCCGAACATGCCGAGCTCGCGAAACTGCTGCATGAGCTCGTCCGGAATGGTTCCTTTCTTTTCGAGGTCGAGCGGCGAGTACCGACCGACAATCTCGTGATACCGGTCGACAAAGTCGCGCACCCTGTCTTCGCGAATGGTCGTGAAGTCGGTAAAACACAGATCCTTCCGGAGCGTTCCGGAGTACAGATGTTCGAGAAATCCCAGTGCTTTTTGCTCCATAGTGTTCAGATTCTACTCTGTCGGTCGACCGACCGTCAAAAGTTTTTTTCGTTAGCTTTTTCACCGACTATGAGCGGTCTGTAGGTTGATGTTTTAGGTTGATGTTTTAGGTTGATGTTTTTCCCGTTAGCTTGATGTTTTTCCCGTTGCCCCGCTTTGCTGTCGCGATCGTCGCGGTTTCGGTGGGAAGTCGTCTCCGATCAATCTTCAACACCGCGGACTACAATGTAACTGCCGCTGCGATCGACGCGGATATGCGTGACTTCACGGTCCCTCTCGGTAACCGAAACACGCAGCAGATACAGCGTATCCGGCCCCATCGTACGGGGGACGAAGAAGGCGTTGCGCTCGTCGTCGGTGAGTACGAGAAAACTATCGTCAATTTCCCATTCATCGAAGTCGAGAAAGTCCGACTCGAGGGTCTGATCAGCGTTGAGCGTCATAACGCCCTCGACAAGGTCATCGGCAGCCGGAGGGTTGCGGTAATCATCGAGGGTATAGTTGGACAGGTCCATTGCCCGGTACGCCGTCCAGTCACCGACAAGGTCATCCTCCTCCTGGGCCGACACGGCAGTAACGGCCAGTAGTGCAACGGCGCTCAGGGCGATCAGTCGTTTCATAACACGCTCCATTGTATTGCTCACAGTCATAAGTATATGAAAAAGTATCGGCATGTGCACGCTTCCAGCCGACCGTGAGCATACACTGGCTCGACGCCGACTCACCGAAGCCTGCCGGGCAAGCTGTAGAAGCGTGTACGGCACCGGCCGAAAGGAGCGTGCGAGGTGATCTTTATACCGGTTCGCGTGCACCTCGATGCAAGCGACCTCCCGGAGGACCG
>JBKGYS010000054.1:0-15081 GCA_046545955.1 Spirochaetales bacterium
CCGCGACTCCCGGTACGCCCAAAACCGTATCGAGCCATGCTGCAAGCTCTCCCAACTCCTTCTCGCGGCCTACGAGGAAGGGATCGGGGGAGTGCGAATCGGAGTCCTCTCTTTCGGATTCTCCCAAGCCAATGGTTGCGCCGGGGGCGGCAACCGGATAGATGCGGACAGGTTTTTCGTACCCTTTCAACGAGCGAGCTTGCGAGGCTTCCTCGGATACCTCTCTGCCGGCCGCCTTCATCGTTGCCAGATCGGCGTAGGCGGTCTGCGGCTCGTTGCCGACAGCAATCCGCGCAGCGATGTTCACCGATTCGCCGAGCGTCGTGTACGTTGCCCGTTCCGGTGACCCCACGTACCCGGTGAACACGGTTCCGCGGCTAATGCCTATACGGGCTCTATAGCCGAGAGAATCGAGGACATCCACGGCGTAGCTCAACGCTCGTTCGGTGTCTTTCCCCCGGTTTAACGGGGCGCCGAAGGCAATAAGCATGACGCAGCCCTTGTCTCCGAAATCCAGGACATCGAAATATCCTCCATAAGCCCGAGTGCTTCGCAGAACACACGTGACGGTAGTGTTGATATCCCGATAGGTCTCGCCGGCATCCGCGGCGATGAACACACTCGTCACCTCACGAAATTCGCCCGCGGTATCGGCCGGTAGATCATCAATCGGCCGGAAGAATCGGTGGATTCCCTCTGCCGGCACGCCGTCGTATCGGGTCGGCGCCTTCGAGAGGTTTCCAAGCGCGTTTCTCGCCGCGCGCGGGACTACGTCGTACCCGTTTCCCCGCGAATCCGGCTGAACTCCGATATTCTCTCCGGTCAGTATCTCGGAAACGGCCGGGGTTGTCCGGATTTCTCCTTTATGCGCCGCGGCTTCTGCAAGCGTAGCCTCATCGATGGCTACACCACGGAAATACCAGCTTTTCAGGGTATCTTCGGTGCCGACAACGCCCCACTCGAGCTCTCCGGTGCCGAGTCCGGCCGAGATTTCGAGCGGAAACTCGCCGAAGCGGGTATGCTGCATGTGCTCCCGGTTGGCAGTCGCCTGGCAGGTGAGCGCTGCTGCGGTGGCGTGAAGATACGCCCCGGTCGATCTACCGTCGACGGGGAAGACTGCGGTAAACGCATCGCCCGCGAACCCTGAGACAAAGCCTCCGTGTTCGTGTACCGCTTCTATCATCGGGGTGAAGATTCGATTCAAGGTCGATGATATGATCTCCGCCCCGGGCTTGCCGCGCGACATGAGCCTGGTTGTAAGCGGGGTAAATCCGGAAATATCCAAGAAGAGGACGACGGCCTCGATGTTTCCGTGCTGGTCGGCGTTGTCCATCGTGTCCGCAATGAATTGAGGGATAAGCGCTTTGTTCATGACAACTACTGGATTCCTTATGCTATACTCTGAAACGTACGACAACGATGTGCACGTACTTACTCTGAATCATACTATACTTGTACTTACAATTACATGAAGATATCAACCCAAAAGCTTACACTTGGCTTCGTTGTACTTTCGCTGGTCGTCGCTGTGTTGGGCGCGGTTCGCGTTGCATGGGTTCTCACGGTTCCTGTCGAGCGTGAGGTCGATGAGGATACCGTAGTCGAGTTTCCGGTTCAGCAGGGCCAGTCTCTGCGACGGGTTACAGAGAACCTCGCCGAGCTCGGGCTTATCCGCGACGCGCGGATTGTTGAGTTTTACGGCCGTCTGACCGGGCAGGCGGCACAAGTGCGAGCCGGAACATTTCCGCTGCGCCCGGATGAAAGCGCCCGCGAGATTCTCTCTGAGATTGTCTCCGGTCGTGCGATCGATGAGAGCATTCGCGTCACGATCCCCGAAGGCTGGCGGCTGGAACAGATTGCCGCGCGGCTCGACGGATTCGGGATCGTTGATTCGGAGGAATTCCTGGAAGCCGCCGTTGTCCAGGAAGAGTATCGAGATTTTGAGGTTATCGAGGATTTGCCCGACGGTCGATCGCTCGAGGGCTTTCTCTACCCGGAGACATACAGGTTCGACGCCGGCAGTCAGCCCGAAGCCGTTGTTCGGCGGATGCTCGAAACGTTCTCGAGCAGGGCCGGTGATCTGCTTCTTGGGGAACGGGCTGACGATCGCCGGTTTAGCGTATATGAGATCGTCACGCTGGCGAGCATTGTGCAGCACGAGTCACCGACCGCCGACATGCCGGAAGTCGCGGGCGTGTTCGATAACAGGCTGCGTGAAGGAATGCGCCTTGAATCCGACGCTACGGTGAACTACGCGCTGGGAACCGCCGAACGTCGCCCTACCTTTGCGCAGGTTCTCACCGCCGACCCCTACAATACCTACCGTCAGGCGGGCCTTCCGCCGGGACCCATCGGAAATCCGGGTATCGATGCTATCTCGGCGACCGTTGAACCGGCCGAACACTCCTATTTGTTCTTCCTGCATCCGTTGGACGGTCGGACCGTTCTCTCGGAAACGTATGAGGAGCACGCGCGCAAGGCAGATCGCTACCTCGAGCGGTAAAAACCTTGTCAAGAGTCGCGACCCGGCTTGGAAAAGGGTTTTCGTTGCGTTAACAGTTCGCCCCGTTTACAATGGGCGCATATAAACCGAACAGTCCTTTGTTCATCAACTACCATTACGGAGCGTTCACACTATGCCTGAATTCGCGAAGGGGCTCGAAGGAGTCATCGCCGCTGAGAGTCGAATTTGCAAGATCGATGGAGAAAACGGGAAGCTCTACTACTTAGGCTATTCCATAGAAGATCTGGTCGAGCACTGTACGTTTGAAGAAGTCACGTATCTTCTCCTGTACGCGCGGTTGCCGAACCAGGAACAGCTAGACGCTTTCTCAGAGGATATGCGCGCGCAACGCCGTCTTCCGGCGCCGGTCCAGAAAATGATTCGTGAGTTCCCGGCTTCATCGCATCCTATGGAGCTTCTGCAGGCGTCGATTATGTATCTCGATGGTCACTGTGGTCCGGATGAAGAACAGGGGCCCGACTTTGACTGCAGACGCACTATCCACCTTATCGCGCAGCTGCCCACCGTGGTCGCTGCATGGCAGCGGGTGCGAGAAGGAAAACCGATCGTCGAGCCGAGATCCGATCTGAGTCACGGCGCCAATTTCCTCTATATGCTTCGCGGTGAAGCTCCGACTGAGGACGAAGGCCGGATTATGGATGGCTCGTTCGTGCTTCACGCCGAGCACAGCTTCAACGCATCGACCTTTACCGCCAGAGTGGTCGCATCCACGCAAAGCACCTGCTACTGCGCAATCTCGGCGGCGATCGGTTCGTTGTACGGCAGTCTCCACGGAGGCGCCAATGAACGTGTCATGGAGATGGTAGACGCGGTGGGCAGCCGTAACAACGCCGAATCCTGGGTAAACAAGGCGCTCGATGAAAAGCGCAAGATCATGGGCATGGGGCACCGTGTCTACCGCGCGAAGGACCCCCGGGCGAAGATAATCGAGGGATACCTTAAAGAAGTCAGCGATAAATCCGGCGAACAGGGGTATTACGAGATCATGAAAGAGATAGAGCGGGCCTTCCGTCAGCGCATGGAGGAGAAGGGTAAACCCATCTATCCTAACGTCGACTTCTTCTCAGGCGCGGTGTATCGCCAGCTCGGCATTCCCACGGTTCTTTTCACACCGATTTTTGCGATAGCGCGGGTATCGGGGTGGCTCAGTCACGTTATCGAGCAGCGTGAGGACAATCGGATTTACCGGCCCAAGGCTCTCTATGTCGGCGAGGTAGATCGGCCGTTCGTGCCCATCGAGAGACGCTAGCGTGAGCTGGTCGTGGCGAATGGCGGCTGTACGCGCCGTCATTCGTCTTCGCCATCCGGGACGTTGCGCTCGAGAGCTGCTATCCAGGCCTCGCCGCCGATGTCGCTTGGAGCTCTCCAGTCTCCACGCGGCGACAGCGATCCTCCCGAGCCGACTTTCGGACCGTTTGGAATGCAGGTACGCTTGAATTGGCTGTATGAGAAAAAGCGCGTAAGAAAGACACCGAGCCAGTGCTTGATTTCGGCAAGCGAATAGGAGTTGCGCTGATCCTCGGGAATGTCGGACGGCCATGGACCTCGGTCAACCGAGCTCCACGCCTGGTGCGCCAGCCAGGCAGTCTTTTGCGGCGTGAAACCGAATCGGCTTATGTAATAGAGATGAAAATCCTGCAGCTCGTACGGGCCGATTGTCGCCTCCGAGCTTTGCATGCCTCGGGTTTCATCTGTCGGAACGAGCTCGGGAGAGATTTCGGTGTTCACGATGTCGTGCAGAATCGCGGCCGCCTCGGTGCCTGCTTCGCCCGTATCGGCAACCCAGCGGATGACGTAGCGGATAAGCGTTTTCGGAACCGAAGCGTTCACAGCGTAGTGGCTCATATGGTCGCCCACACCGTAGGTAGCCCAACCGAGCGCGAGTTCGCTTAGATCGCCGGTACCGACCACAAGGCCTCCCGAGAGATTGGCTTGCCGAAAAAGGTGACTGGTCCGCTCCCCGGCCTGAACGTTTTCGAACGTGACGTCGTACACCGGTTGTCCGTCGGCATACGGATGTCCGATATCCCGGAACATTTGCATGCAGCTCGGGCGTATATCGATTTCCGCGTGGTCTACGCCGAGTGTCTTCATGAGCCGGTGTGCGTTTTCGAGGGTGCGCGACGAGGTTGCAAATCCCGGCATGGTACGCGCGATAATGTTCGTTCGAGGGAGGCCGAGTCGGTCCATCGCGCGGCAGGCGACAAGAAGCGCATGGGTCGAGTCGAGCCCCCCTGAAATTCCGAGTACGACGCGCGTGATCCCTGTGGCACGCAACCGCTGCGCAAGCGCCTGAACCTGAATATTGTATACCTCCGAACACCGCTCGTCGCGCGAGTCAGCGTCCGAGGGAACGTAGGGAAACCGCGGCAGATCGCGCATGAGCCGGGTGACTTCGTAGTCGGGTTCAAGATCGGGAACCTCGACCGTCCGGAACTCGCCGTCGGAGGCGCGGCGTGCAAGGCTCTTTGCGTCGGCGAAACTCGTCATGCGCATCCGCTCGGCCTCGAGCATCTCGACATCGATATCGGCGATAATGAGCTGTTCGGAGGTCGAAAAACGCTCGGTTTCAGCCAGTTGGCGACCGTTCTCGTAAATCATCGCATGGCCGTCCCAGGCCAGGTCGTTCGTGCTTTCGCCCTCGCCGGCTCCCGAGTAAATGTAGGCGGCAAGGCACTTCGCGCTTTGTCCCGAGGCAAGCGAACGACGATAGGCATCCTTACCGATGGTGACATTACTCGCGCTCAGGTTGATAAGAACGTTAGCACCCGCGAGAGCGGCGCGAGTAGACGGCGGGATAGGCGCCCAGACATCTTCGCAGATCTCCATATGTATGCGCATCGACGCGCAGGCGGGAGCACTGAGAATGATATTGCTTCCGAAGGGGACTCGCTGACCGGCGTATTCAACCGAGTCAGGCGTGTCGTTCGAAGCGCCGGAGGCGAAATGGCGTTTTTCGTAAAATTCGCGATACGCAGGAATAAAGTGTTTCGGAGTAATCGCGAGCAATCGGCCCCGGTACACCGCCGCAGCGGCGTTAAACAGCTTATCGCCCGCGCGCACCGGTAATCCTACACAGAGTATTGCCGGCGTTGACAAGCTTTCGCGCAGCAGATCCTCGAGCGCCCTCTCGGTTTCCTCGACAATGGTCTGCTGGTGAAAAAGATCATCCAGCGAATAGCCCGAGAGGCCGAGTTCCGGAAAAGCGACCAGCCGGGCCCCGCTATCCGAAGCTTGCCGGGCGAGCAAGGCTGTGGCTTCGGCGTTTCGCCGCGGGTTCCCGAGGTATTGTCTCGGAACGGCGGCAGCGACGCGAGCAAAGCCATGTGAGAAGGGAGAGAAGAAGGATGTATTCATTGCGCTTCCCTATAGTCGTGTCGAGGGCCGTGCGGCACCCGCTTCCCAGTGGAAATCGGGTGCGCGCTTCGAGGTAAACCGCCGTCGGCAGTATTACCCGACCGAGTAAATGGTATCGAGTGTCTCGACCCCGCCAAGGACGTGCTCGGCCGAATGGTCGAGAGCCGCTTTCTGATTTTCGGTGAGTGGAAGCTCGAACACCCGTTCTACCCCGTTTTTGCCGAGCATCACCGGCACGCCGAGGAATATATCGTGATACCCGTACTCTCCTCGCAGGTAGGCGCTCGCGGCGCAGATTCGCTTCCGGTCGGTCACAATGCCGTCGACCATGGTCGCGACCGAGGCGGCGGGGGCGTAGAACGCGCTGCCGGATTTCAGGTAACTGACGATTTCACCGCCGCCGGTTTTCGTTCTCGACGAGAGCGATTCAACCGACTCAGCGTCCAGAAGTTCGTCTATGCGAAAGCCTCCGACGGAGGTATACGCGGTGACCGGCACCATGCTGTCGCCGTGGCCACCGAGGACCATCGCCCGAACGTCGCCGGGCCGGCCTCCGAGTTTTTCCGCCATGAAGTACTGAAAACGGGTGGAATCGAGAACGCCCGCCATTCCTACGACCCGTCGGATATCGAAGCCGCTCTCCCGGAACAGCACCATACAGATTACATCGAGCGGATTTGCCACGCCCACGATAACGGAACGCGGAGCGTAGCGGCGGATATTCTGAGCGGCGGTCTTTGCAATGCCGACATTCGTCTTCAGAAGATCCATACGGTCCATGCCAGGCTTTCGCGGAATTCCTGCTGTATGGATTACCACGTCGCTGTCCGCGATATCCGCGTAATCATTGGTCCCGTGTATGGAATTACCGAATCCGATCGAGGAGCTCGCGTGCAGGAAGTCCTGCGCCTTGCTCTGAGGCATGCCTTCCACGACGTCTACAAGAACGACATCTGCGATATTCTGCTTTGCTATAAAATAGGCGGTTGTCGCGCCGACGTTGCCGGCTCCGATTATTGATACTTTGGCCATATGTGCATTCCTCCTTGGTCCTACCGTCAGGAGACGGTCTGCTTCACGCGATCGGCGCCGAGAGACAGATTCCTGCTTTGCGAGGCGTCGAGTTTCGGTGTGAGGATCTTCGATACGCCCTTGGCGCCTACCATGGCCGGAACGCTGAGAGCCGCTCCATGTACGTTGAACTCTCCGTCGAGCACGGTGCTTACGCTGAGGATTCTTCCGGAGTCCGCGACAATAGCCTCGACGACGTCCGCCGCGACCGATGCGGCCGCATAGAACGGTGTACTGCGCTTGTTGAGCTCGAGCATGCGCTGTTCTGAGTTCTTCACATCTTCTACGAGCCGTTCGAATGCGTCTTCACCGATAAGCTGGTACGCAGGGATCCCTGAAACCCTGCAGTAGTCGGCAGGTATGACCATTGCTTCATCTCGATAGCCGAGCGCAAGCGCGTCTACGTCCTCGGCGAAACAGCCGAGCTCCTGCGACACGAAGTAGCGAAGCCGTGCGGCGGCGAGGCACCCAGAGAGCCCGAGCACACGTCGTGAATCGATTCCCGATTCGCGGGTGAACAGCGTGACGAGCTCGTCGACCGGCTCGGTAATGATGATAACGACGCCGGTATGGTTCGAAAGCTTTCGGGCGAAATCCCGAATGAGCGCTTCGTTCTTTTCGTAGAGCGCAGCTCCGGACGCGTCGGGAGTCCCTGGGGATCCGGCAGCTATACACACGATATCGGAGGAGAGCACATCCGCCTCGTCATCTGTGCCGTATATGGGGTAGCGATAGCGCCCGAGCGGCGCCATTTCCATAATGTCGAGCGCCTTCCCGGTTGCAAGGCCTTCCTGCTCGTCGTGAACCGCAACGGGTCCGATGTTTCGTTCGGCGAGGAAAAACGCCGTATTCGCACCGACGTTTCCAGCGCCGAAAATTCCCGTCTTCAGCATATAACGTTTCTCCTAAAAGGTTTCTCTTCGGCCCGTCAATATACAATGAGTTAATGTACCTGTCACGAACTCTCGGAAAAGGAGAAAACCTTTTGCCGAGCCGTCGGACGGTGGGCTATTATTTTACCCATGACACACGAAGACGAAGCGAAACGCATAGAAACCGATACAATGGGCGAAGTCCCCATTCCTGCCTGGGCCTACTGGGGTGCGCAGACTCAAAGAGCAGTGAACAATTTCACCATTTCCGATAAGCGTATACCGCGACCCATGATTCGCGCGATCGCGCACATAAAGCGAAGCGCCGCGGTCGCCAACAAAGCGCTCGGTGAGCTCGACGAATCGATTGCCGATGCGATTATCGAGGCCGCCGACGAGATTATCGCCGGGCGCTGGGACGATCATTTTCCCATTGATGTTTTTCAGACCGGAAGCGGAACCTCATGGAACATGAACTTCAATGAGGTTATTTCCAACCGCGCCAATGAGCTCCTCGGTGGAGAAATAGGCAGCAAAAAACCGGTGCATCCCAACGATCACGTAAACCGCGGGCAGAGCTCGAACGACGTTATTCCTACCGCGGTGCATGTAGCCGACCGCATGGTCGTCGACGAGCTGCTCGAGAGTCTCAGGACCCTCTCGAACAGTTTTCGAGCGAAGGCGCGCGAGTTCGACTCTGTCGTTAAACTTGGGCGAACGCACCTCAAGGATGCGGTTCCCATGACACTTGGTCAGGAGTTCGACACGTTTGCCGTCCACCTCGAGAAAGCCGCAGACCGTGTATCACGAAGCTGTGTCGGGCTCGATGAGCTACCGCTCGGCGGTACCGCAATCGGAACAGGCCTGAACGCCCATCCGGAATATCGGCAGACGGCGATCGCAGAGCTTGCCCGGGCGACCGATTTGCCCTTTACCGCATCGCCGCACCCGTTCGAAGGCATCGCGGGGCGGGATGCCCAGGTGGATCTCTGTGGCGCCCTGAACGGACTCGCGACAGCGATCATGAAGATAGCCAACGACTTGCGCCTTCTCGATTCCGGGCCGAGGAGTGGGTTGGGAGAAATTGCGCTTCCGAGTCTTCAGCCGGGAAGCAGCATTATGCCCGGTAAGGTGAATCCGGTAATACCTGAGATGATGATTCAAGTAGCCGCGCATGTGCACGGTCAGTGCCTCTCGGTGACCATCGGTGCAGAGAACGGGCCGCTTCAGCTCAACATGATGAATCCGTTGATTGCCTACGAGACGGTGGACGCTATGCAGACGCTGTCTGCAACGTGCCGAACCGCCGCGAAGAAGTGTGTCGACGGCATTACCGCCGACACCGAGCGATGCGAGCACTGGATCGAGTGGAGTACGGCTATGGTAACGCCGCTTGCCAGGACAATCGGTTACGACAAAGCGAGCGAGCTCGCCTACAAGGCGTTCCGCGAGAAGCGCACGATCCGTGACGTGTGCCGTGAAGCGGCGGTTGTCAGTGACGAGGAGCTCGACCGGATTCTTGACCCGAAGACCATGGTGTAGCAGTCGCCCGCCGAGCCCGTATTCCCGGCCAAGGCTACTCGTCGAAGCGGTCGAGATAATCGGCCAGTTTTTCCTCGGCAACAACTTTGTAATGACCGACGACCTGGCCGTCGTCGAGCACCACTATTTCGTAGCGGGTGATTGTAGTCTCTCCGACTTGCTCGGAGCTGCCGCGTACCTTCACTGTTTCCGCACCGGATTGCGGAAACAGTCCGGGTACCGGATTCCAACTCCTGATTTCGTGCCACTCGTTATCGAGTGACGTGAGAAGCTCTTGTCGTCCTTCCTCGCTCATATAACCTTACCCCGCCTTCCCCATCGTACTAAAGCGCCGGTGACTTAGGCCAGACCAGCGGCCACGGCCGGCGGACCGCTCCGGGCCGGGCAGACGCTTACTCGGACATCTCGAGCAATCGATGGAGCAGGTAGAGTCCGGCCAGCGCGGCGGTATCCATGACCGCGTCTGGTGGATTGCACCGGCGCAGCGAGGACGAAAGCGAGGCGGCTATCGCTTCGCTGTGCTCGAACGAGGTTTGTTCCCTCACCCAGTTCCAGATTGATGTAAACTCCCCGAGACTGGTCCATCGAAGCAGCTGTCCGCGTTGCGCCTGTACAACGCGAAACTCGCACGCGTCTTCGATCAGATCTTCGAATCCTCGGCCCGGAGCACGCGCTTCGGATCGAAAATACGTCTCGATCGACGGCTCGAGACCGAGCCGATTGAAGGCGATAACCAGCCGCGTCGTTGCGTACCTCGGACTGCCCGGCTCGAGCGCCTCGCTGAACAGCGTCGAGAGCTGTGGTCCCGCGGGCTCGAGAATGGCCTCGGCGAGCGCGAGGTCTAAATCCGCCCGTGGCGGAAGGTGCCGGGTTGCCCGCAGCCGCCGGATTTCGGCGAGCGCGGGACGATAGGCAAGGCGGGCGAGGCTCTTGAGCGCGACCGCTGCGGTCTCCGTATCGTCTTTCGAAGGCGGTACCTCGAAAACGCCGCTATCCT
Source organism: Spirochaetales bacterium (assembly GCA_046545955.1). Classification (GTDB taxonomy): domain Bacteria; phylum Spirochaetota; class Spirochaetia; order DSM-27196; family SKKC01; genus SLAN01. The sequence goes on from JBKGYS010000054.1 coordinate 10,364, forward strand.
CGCTACTGTCCGCAGGCTGCGCGGCATTGCCGTCAAGGCCTTCAGAAGCCGTGGCCGGGTCGAACGGGATGCCGGCAACAGCGCATAGCACCCGTTTCGCCCCCGCGTCGTCGTACGCGCCGAGGGCGAAGAGGGCCTCACGACGAGTGTACGAATAAGGATCGGCGGCGTCCTCCAGAATATCCGAAAGCAGCTCCTGCCGGGGACTTCGGAAAAGCGTTCGAAGCACCCGTTCTTTTTCCGCTACTCGGGGACTTTTTAGTCGTTCGCGCAACCGTGTTGTGGCCACGTGGGTAGTGCTTCGCTCGAGCGAGAGAAGGAGCGTATCGCGGGTTGCGGGGTCGGCGGCAAAATCAAGCTGATATGCGTCTAGAAAAGCGCGAAGGTTTCGCGCCGATAGCATGATGTCGGCGGTTTCCCGAAGAGACATGTCCCTGTTCCCCGGTAGACGCGAGCTCAAGATCATGGTCCCGGCTGCGAGTAGCGCAGTGAACAGAAACGTAAGGCTGTATTCGTGAACCACGATCGCAGGCGCGAGCGCGCCGATGTCCGCGAGCGCGCCGCCGATCAGGCCGACGATAAGCGCTACAACGGCGAGCATGACGTTCGCCGCGGACGTGTAGGCGACACGGTTCTTTTCGGGAATTGACTTTACCATGACCGAGCCCTTCAGCGTAAGCAGACTTCGGACAAAGAGAAACGAGAAGAATCCGAGAAGAAAATAGACGGGAAGCGGTAGTGTGCCGGGAATGAACGCCCAGATTAAACCGGTGATCGTCAGTCCGAGCGTGCTTATTACAATTAACGGCTTGTCGCCGACGTTGTCCGCGAAGGGTTTCAGTGCGCTGTTAGAAATAATCGCCGAGATTGCCTCGAGAACAATGAGCAGAATGGAAATGTTATTCGGGAGACCAATTACGCGACGCAGATAAACGATCTGAAACCCGAACAGAACGACAAGACCTATTCCGAGCCAGTGAACGAGAAGCGGTATCGCGTGCTCCTCGCGTTTCATGCTCCATAGAAAGGTCTGTAGCGTATTCCGATCCGGGGATGGCTCGACCACGCCACGGCCCGGAACCTTAAGCAGGTAATAGGATGCGACCGTGTTCATCGCCGCGCCTATGTAGGTAATGGTAACGAGTCCGAGAATTCCTTCGAAGAACGTGATCGTAAGAAGCGCGAAGCTCAGTGCCTGAGAAAAAAGCTGTGACCAGCCAAGGCGAATATTGATCCGAACGAGCGAGCCGCTCGCATCGCGCGAGCGCATGAAGTCACGCTGCACCGCGTGCGCAACCGAGAAGCCGACCGTGCGCGACAGCGCGAAGGCGGTGAACACGACCACGATGAAAAACCGCGCCGCCGGGCCGTTGAGAACCAGTAGAAAGCCGTACAGCAGTGCGATGAATCCGCGGATCATCCAGCCCCAGCCGAACAGCTTGTTAATGCGCACGCCGCGAAACAATCGCGGGATGAACACCGACGCGAGACCGGTCACATGAAACGCGGAGTTAATGTAGCCGATTTCCAGATTGCTTGCCCCGAAATGAATCGCCATAAGTGAAACGATTGTGTGGTTCAGGAGGAACACACCGAGCCCGTTCCAGGTTATGTGTCGCATGTAGTTGCGGAATCCGACCTCGCGTTCGTGCGCGGAAAGCGCGGGGGTTCGACCAGTCATAGCCCCGTATCATAGCCGGGACCGGCCTTAGCGTCGACGAATCGTTGGTAGCCGCGAGGATGCATAATCGACGAGTGGGCGTTGTTCGAGCAGCCGGCAGACGGCCGCCCCAACGCTGCCGCGCGACAGTGGCGGATGCTCGCCGGCGTTGCCGGAAGCACCGTTCGAAACATCAACCCGAATTTCCGAAATATGCCGCTCCCACTCAAGGCCGAGTTTCGCGAAGTCGTCGGAGTCGACGTCGAGTTCCTCGAAAGTGACCCATTTGACGCCTTCGCCGTCGCGCACCGGAAGCGTGCAGGAGTCTACGCCGAGCTCGAGGTCGGCCCTGTGCTCGGCTAAGTGCAGCGATGTGCAGCACTCGTAGCCGACCCCGAGGAGCAGGACGCGGGCATTTCTGTCGTACAGATGTCGCAGCGGCGAGCCTTCGCCGAGGCCGAAATCGAACTCGTGCCGGGTGACCGCTTCGGCGAGCGGACCGTTGGCGGCAAAGGAATATATCGGGTGCAGGCTTCGAAGCGTCTTCGGATGAGTTCTGAAGCATTCGACGATCGCTCCCATACCGCGCGTCGGAGTCATGTCCGGGTCGAAGGCGGGGCGGCTGCTTCGTATCGTCGCGATCCAGTCGGCGGGCACAGGCGGCGCCTCCCAGCCGGCAGGATCGGTGTACTGCCCGGAATGGGTCGGCATGACGAGCGTGCCGTCGGGGCCGAGTGCTTCAAGCAGGGCGAGAACTACCGCGTGCGGGCCACCGGCGGTCCAGCCGAGAGCCGAAAGCGAAGAATGGACCAGCAGGAGATCGCCGCTTTGAACTCCGAGCGCCCGGAGTTCCGTTGTCAGTGAGTCGACCGTGTTGGGTCGCTTTACGCGTGATATCGTTTCTGCTTCACTCATACCGTTAAACTCGCACTGAGAACGTTGCCCGTTTACATGGAGAATACGTTGAAAAACTACACCATAACCCGAAAGAGAGTAACGCAATTTATCGACCGACTTCGAGGCATGTACTATCCCTCGCGCCGCCCGCTTGCCGCGACGTTCACGTGCGACAACGAGCCGATTCCCTACGAGTCGATTGACGCACGCAGTTTCAACCCGATAGATCCGGGCGGCGTTTGGGCTGTGCCGTGGCAGAGCGCGTGGTTTCGTTTCGAGGCGCGTGTCCCGGGCGAATGGGCCGGGCGGGAGCTTGTCGCGCTTATCGATACGGGAAGCGAGGCGTGTCTCTTCCGCGACGGGCGCCCCTGGCTCGGGCTGACCAACAAAGACACGGATGCCGGCGCCCACATCAAGCGCCGGGTGCCGCTTGGCTTGGTAGGCGGCGCTTCGCTTGCCTCCGAGGAGCCCGCCGCGGGGCGCGCGCCTGCCGGGGGCTCGCTGCCCGCCGGGCTCAATACCGGCAATCCCCCCGGCGCCTGGTTCGCCCGCCCGATCGAGCCGGGCGAGCGCGTGGAACTCGTCGTCGAAGCGGCGGCCAACCACATTTTCGGCGAAGGAACGCCGGCGACCGAATACCGTCTGAACCAGGCCGAGCTCGCCGTCTTCGACCGCGACCTGTGGCAGCTTGTGCTCGATCTCGACTACCTGCTCGATCTCGCCGACGGGCTCGAACGAGAGTCAACGCGCGCCCGGCGGATTATGGCGGGACTCAACGAGGCGGCGAATGTCTGGGCCGACGGCGCCGGCCGGACGGCGGTGCGCGAGATCGTGGCGGCGCTTCTCGCCAAGCGTGCGAACGCGAGCGCGCCGACGGTCTGGTCTGTAGGTCACGGACATCTGGACCTTGGGTGGCTGTGGCCGGTTCGCGAAACGCGCCGCAAGGGCGGTCGCACGTTCGCGACGCAGCTTCGACTTATCGAGGAGTACCCCGAGTACGTATTCGGAGCGAGTCAGCCGCAGCTATTCGAGTGGGTCAAGAACGACTATCCCGCGCTTTACGAAGAGGTTCGCCAGGCGGTGGCCGACGGTCGCATAGAGCCGCAGGGGGCAATGTGGGTCGAACCCGACATGAACCTCGCCGGCGGCGAGGCGCTCGTTCGACAATGCCTTTACGGGAAGGCCTTTTTCAGAGATGAGTTCGGCATCGACGTTCGCCATTTGTGGCTTCCGGATGTGTTCGGCTACTCGGCTGCGCTTCCGCAGATTCTGCGCGGTTGCGGGGTCGATGTTTTTATGACCCAGAAGATTTCGTGGAACGAACAGAACACCTTTCCGCACCACAGCTTTGTCTGGGAAGGTATCGACGGGTCGCAGGTGCACGCGCACTTCCTTCCGACCAATACCTACAACCACTTTAACGAACCTTCGAAACTCATCGAGAGCGAAAAACGCTTCGCCGAGGGCGACACGCTCGGCGACTTTCTGAACCTTTTCGGCGTCGGTGACGGCGGCGCCGGCCCTTCGCGCGAGCACATCGAACGCGGGCTTCGAGGCAGGAACACCGAAGGCGCTCCGCGGGTTCGATTTGCGCCGGCCGAGGAATTCTTCGACACGCTTCGCACGGTAGCCGAGCAGAAGCTTCCGCGCTGGCGCGGCGAGCTGTACCTTGAATTGCACCGCGGCACCTACACAACCCAGGCACAGATAAAGCGCGCCAACCGGCGTCTCGAGCACTTGCTTCACGACGTCGAGCTTCTCTCCGAGCTCTGCCGTCTCGAAGGCATTCAGAGTTCTCAGGTCGATGTTTCCCGCGCCTGGAAGGATACCCTGCTTAACCAGTTCCACGACATTCTTCCCGGCTCCTCGATCGGCTGGGTATACCGCGACGCCCTGGAAACCGCGTACCGCCACATGGAAGCGCTTACCGCACAACGCGACAGGCTGCTTACGCTGCTCGTAGGCGCCGGGCGGACCGACGGCGAAACAACGGTCGCCGGCACAGAGCAAGACGTCCAACCCGGCGACGAGCGCTTTCGTGTCCGCGAGGTCCGACCCGACGCTCCGGCAGTCGTGCGGCGGGGCGCCTTCGCGGTGTTCAACCCGCTTCCCTGGGAGCGGACGGTTGTCGTTAAAGCCGCGGAAGCGGAGCAGCCCGAGC
>JBKGYS010000055.1:0-14947 GCA_046545955.1 Spirochaetales bacterium
CCGGTCGAAGTTATCCGTTCGAGTTCAAAAGCGCCGCTGCCGACGGCGCTTTTTTTGTGTAATTGTCTGGTTATGAAAGCAGGTTCGGTATGCGCGGCTTCGGTATACGCTGGTTCAGGCTACGCGCGTTCCGTATGCGCGGCTTCGGTAACGGCCACCTGTTCTGCCACGCGTGCGCTCCCGTTCCACGGGTAGTCGTTCTCTAATGAATCGGTCAATCCCCGCTGTATCGAGGAACCGGCGGAACCGACGCCGGACGCGCGAAGAAGAATCCCTGCGCGTAACTCGCGCCGTGATCTCTCACCCAGCGGTACTCACCTGCGTTTTCAATACCCTCTACAATCGAGGGGATCTCGAGTCTATTCGCCAGTTCAAGCATATTAGCGGCGATCCGCGCCTTAAACGGGTCTGCATCGACACCACGGATCAGTTCAATATCCACTTTCACGAAATCCGGCCGCAGCTCGTTTAACGATAGAAGAGAATTGTACCCGGCGCCCATATCATCCAGCGCAACACGAAATCCGCGAGTACGATAGTAGTCGAGAATGCGCCTCAGGTGACTTACTTCGGCCACAGAATCGCTTTCGACAACCTCGAAGACAATGCGCTCGCGGGGAAACCCAAGCTTCTGTATCGCTTCAAGCGTAGTTGCGAGGCAGTTTTCGGGCGAGTATATAGCGGTTGGATTGAAATTGATAAAAATGGTACTTGAAACCTCGTGAGCCGTCGCCTGCTCGATCGCGCTGAACCAGAAGCACCCGCGTTGTATCCTGCTCCACGGAAGTGACTTCTCGCGTAACGACGCGGCACAGGCCGCGGATCTGATCGCCGGTTCCGGTAAACGCGCGCACCTCCAGCGGATTATCGGACACCTCATCGAGACCGGCCTCCGAACACGCCCGAGCTATTCTGTCTTCGGTCGCATCCCTGGCCGCTGAATAGTACAGCACGGCATCCTCGGGAAGTCCCCGGGGCAGCAGCTCACATTGTTCGCATCCGCGATTCATAGACCACTACCCTAAGAGCAATTGATAGTGTTGTACATTACCCCCCCTCGCGCTTATTCGCGAAAGATCTCGAGCGCTTTTGGAAGCTCGTTGGTCAGAAGACGATCCTCGATCCACCCGCGAACCGCCGCCTCATCGCCTGAGGCAGTCACGCGAACACGCGCGCCCAAGCGCCCGGTTTTCGAGTCGACCCAGACCCGGGCGCCGAGCACATCGGCGTGCTCCTGTATTTTGCGAGCCACGGTTTCGGTACTCACGTTCACCCCGCCGATCTGGACTGCTCCATCACGACGTCGAAGCGGCCGCAGTCGGCGCTGGTCGACCCATTCGATCTCATCCATAAGCGATACGCACGTCGATGATCCGCCTGGACGCTCGCGAAGCAGCGTTACGGGATCGTCCGAGCGTGAAAAATAGCTGAACAACTCAAAAGGATCTTCCTTCGAGTGGCGAACTCCGATACCGCCTGTTTCGGTCGATCCGTACACCTCGCTCATGGATTCCGCGCCGGCGGCTCGCACTCGGTCCCAGAGCACCGGCGGACACGGCGCGGTGCTGGTCACTATCCAGCTACCGCCTGGCAGCGCGACCCGCGAGTCGGAGAGAAACTGGATGTATTCGGGGAAGGATACAATAAGATCGTGCTCGGCCGGTTCGCTTCGCCAGAAGGACGCGCCCGCATCCCGAGCGTCTATACGCGGAACGCCGAGTCGCTCGGGCAGCAGCGCGGTGAAGAGAAACCCGTATATGTGTTTCGCCGAAACGGTTGAGATAATGCGACCAACGGACCCGAAGATCCGGGATAGTTCCTCGGTTTCTTGAAGCAGGTCCGAAAGATACTGAGTAACCCGCTTGGGATCCCCGGTAGTCCCCGACGTCTCGAATGAGATATACGGGCCGGCGCGTCCGAGACTTCGCCACGCGATATCCACCCAGTCGGCCGCCCTTCCCGAACGCAAAAGATTATCCTCGAGACCGGTTTCATGAACACCGAAGAACGCGTTCACTTTTCCGGCAAATGAAAGGCGGTCGAGGGAATCCAGGCGAGTCGCCTCGAACTGCTCGAGCACCCGGGCGGGGTCGAGCGACTGTCGAACCGAAGCGGGCATGTGGTCGCGAATAATCGATTCAAGGGCAATCGCGGCGACCATTCGCCCGACCGGCGGAGTCGAGATATTCTGCTCTGCGTTCATCGAGGTCTACAAGCGCTTTACGAACACCCAGTAGGAATCATCGCTCAGCGCTTTCTTCATATGAACCTTAACCTTGGTCGGCGTCATTTTGTAATCAAAGACATACTCGAACAGATCGTTGAGGTTCCCGCTCTCCACGCCGTTCTTGAATCGTCCATAGAACTCATCGCTGTTGGTACAGGGGGCAACTTCCGTGAAAAAGTTCTTGCCCTTAACTTCCTCCGGTTTCCTTCCGGTAATGTCACCCTCAGCCGCGTTGTACGACAGAATCCTTCCATCCTTGTCAAGCTGGATCGCGCCGAAGGCAAGGTTATCGAGCTCCTGGTCACTGAGCTGCGCAAGCTTGTTCTCAATATCATCGGCGTTAAACTTCACCACTTCCATAGTGTATCCTCCTTGGTACCGCTATTCGGTATCCTGTAACGTTATTCTTCGGTTCACATCGAGAAACCGGAGCGCGTTTCTTATCGCTAATGACACGAATGTAATCATTCGAGCCTGCTTCGACAGCCTTTACTCCCAGGATTCGATCATCGCATGGGTCGCTATTCGTCAAAACCGACCGGCCGACCCAGCTCAGCACGCCCCGGCCGCGTCGCGCAAACCGCAGCCTGTAAGAAGTCCGCCTTCCAGTGCGGGCAGCGCACTCTGTACAAGTGCCTCGCTGCAAGGCTACTATTCACGCCTGCAAGTCGGCAAATCAACGTCGCGCGTATTTGCGTCGAGCACCAGTCACGACAAGGACAGGCACGTTGGCCCGTGAACGTAGAACACAAACAGCACTTGCTTCCATAACCGACCATGGAGACCAAAAACCCGGCATTCGCCTGCTGATCGGGCAGGCGTTCTTTGTCGGGCTCTCGGTCGGTCTTTTCTATAACGTCGCATATACCCTCCTGGTGATAGAGTTCGGGTCGGCAGGACTGAGAAACGTCTACGTGCTCGTCGGTGTTATTATTCCCGTGACCACGATCGGGTTTAACTGGCTCGAGGAGCGGCTGCGCCTTTCGACATTCGGAACGGGAATTCTTCTGGTCTTCGGACTGCTTATTTTCGCACTGTACCCGCTGGTGCTGCTGCCGGATTCCGGATGGGTCATATACGCCATGATGGTAATCAACACCGCCGGCAGCCTCTATTGCATGATGCTTCGAGGCGCCCAGGTGGCGCAGCTTTACGACGCGCGAACGATAAAATCCGAGTATCCTCGCATTACCGGTGGCGAAATCCTCGCGGTAGTTCTCGCCGGTGTCCTGATCACCCCACTTTCACAGCTGCTCGGTTCGCTCGAGGCGCTTATACTTCTCGCCGGTTTTTCGATGCTTGTGGCTTCCGCGTTCGTTTACAGGCTCGGCGCAAAGCACCTTCGTCACCAGGAAGACCTTGCCGAGCTGTCGGAAGACCGCCATATTCCCCACGCACTCGGATACGGTCTATCTGCTCTTCGGGCTATTCTTCGCAAACGCTATACGCTCCTCGTATTCACATTCCAACTGGTTACCTCGGCCGCCTCTCTGCTCGTTCAGTACATTGTATACAGCGAGGCAAAGCAGTTCTTTCCGGCGCAGGAGGAACTGAGCCAATTCATAGGCCTTGTAAAAGCCGGAACAACCGGGCTGAGTTTTCTGTTCCTCGTGTTCGTTGCAGGACGACTGCTTATCCGCTTCGGCCTCCCGCTGGGCGTCGCTGGAAGCCCGATCGGTGTTGGGGTGATGCTCGTAGCGGCGCTCTTAGCCGGCGCACTCGAGGACGGCAGCGGGAATGCGTTTTTCATTCTTGTAGTCGCCTCGCAGTTTATCGATTACATGTTGTATTCCGGCTTCGCCAAAACGACGATTCAGAGCACGTTTCAGCCGCTTCCAACCGAAGAGCGCGAGGCGGTACATACCTTCGCGCAGGGTATCGGTATCCCTTTGAGCTACGGGATCACCGGTATCCTCCTTGTCATATTCGCCCAACTGCCGGGCTTTCGCACCGAGTTCGCTATCTATATGACGCTTGGGGTGTCGGGTGTTTCACTGGTAATAGGCACGAAGCTATACCGGGAATACATCGCAGCGCTAAGGAAGTCGCTCGGACGGCGAAGGATCGAAGGGATTGATGTAAGCCCCGAGGATGCTTCGACAATGGCGATTGTCGAACGCCTGCTGTCCTCGAGTGATCCGTGGCAGATTTCCAGCGCGCTGGACATCCTCGAGCAGGCGCAGCATTCGGATTACCCGGCATACCTCGCGCAGCTCATCGATCACAAGAACGCCGAAGTCCGCCGCGACGCGGTGGAACGCATCGAGGCTCTGAAACCCGCCTGGGCGGAGGAGCTCCTTCGAGAGCGTCTCTCAAACGAAACCAACGAAACCGTTCTGGCGGCGATGATACAGGCGGTGTGCGCCGTTGTCGACGAACCGGTCTCGCAGGTGTATCACTGGCTCGAGGCCGACTCATCGAAACTCCGCTCCGCGGCTGTGTCGGGACTTTTTCTGTACGGCGGCATTAACGGGATACTCGAGGCGGGGGCCATATTCAACCGGCTCGCGGGCTCCAACGACGCGCTCGAGCGAGCCGACGCGGCGAAAATACTCGAACAGGTTGCGATTCGAAATTTCTATCATCCGCTCGTGCAGTTGCTCGACGACAGCGACGAACGGGTGATCCGGGCCGCACTCCGCGCGGCCCGCGCGGTCGCGCATCCGGCTCTGATCGAATCGGTGGTGCCGTGGATCGATCCGGTTTCCACAAGGGCAGAGGCGCTCACAACGCTTATCAGCTTCGGAAGCGACGTTCGACCGCTTCTCGCCGCCTGCCTCGATGGTAGCGCTGCGGTCTCGCGCGAAACAATGTTTCGAATTATCCGATCGTGCACGCGAATAGAATCGGTCGAAATTACCAGGGAGCTCGAAGCCGCCCTCGACCACAACAACCGCGATGTGGCCGAAGCCGTCTACTACACGCTTGCAGGGCGCGGATATCGGGCTACCGGTGCCACCCGCGATACCGTGCACCGTCTTTTAAGCCGCACCTGCGAGGAGGCCGCGCGCATAGTCATGGCTATGTGGGAGACAAGTGCACTCGACCAGACAACCGCGCTTTTCGGGTCGCTCGAGGATTCCTATCATCGACATCTCGAAATTATCTTCCAGCTTCTTTCGTTTGTGTACGACCCCGATGACGTCTCAGCGGCCCGCAGCCGAATAATCGACGGCTCGCCCAAAGAGCGGGGACTGGGGCTTGAGCTGCTCGACGTAATGCTCGCCGGCGACTTGAAAAAGCGTGTGCTCGCGCTCGCCGAGCACCGAGAGGATAGTCCCCCTCACACCGACAGGTACGGCGAGCTTTTCGGGGTCACAAAACTGCTTCCTCACGAACGTATCCGGGAGATTCTCGAGGATCGCGTTAAGTGGCCCGAACCATGGTTGCGAATATGCGCCCACCACGCCGCATGGACTATCGGGCTCGAGCCCGAAAAACCGGAGGACACCGTGCTTACGACAATCGAACGCGTTATTGCCCTGAAAGCTGCAGACATATTTGCAGGCATTCCCGACAATATCCTCGCTCACATCGCATCGATCGGCGAGGATGTCGAGGTTTCGGCCGACGAGACGTTCATCCGCAAGGGCGAGCTCGGAAGCTGCATGTACATTATCCGCGAAGGCCGTGTCGCGATTCACGACGAGACCACCCGTTTCGCCGAGCTCCCGGCCGGCGAGGTGGTCGGCGAAATGGCGGTTCTTGATCCGGAACCACGAAGCGCGTCGGCAACCGCGATCGAGGAAACCATGCTTCTGAAAATCGAAAAAGACGCGTTCGACTCGGTAATGGTCGATCATCCGGGAATCGCCCGAGGGGTCATTCAGGTGCTCTGCAGACGGCTGAGAAACACGATTCAAAAGGCGGGATAATAGCGCGAGCTCGGGCGCAAGCCAACGTGGAATCGAGGCGCGCTGCAGCGCATCAGTCGGGACGGCCCGACTGCAGCTGTTCGCGGTTTACAATCGACATATCCCGCCCGCCATCGAGATATGAAACCGCCTGTTGCGCGGTAGAACGCTGAAGGTCAACCTGACTTTGCACCGAATACCACGCGCTGTGATCGGAAAAAACGGTACCCGGCATTTCAAGCAGCGGATGCGCCTGCGGAGGCTCATCGGGGAACACATCGAACCCCACGCTGTGAAGCTGACCGTCGCGCAAGCCATCGGCGACTGCGTCCATATCGACGAGCCCTCCCCGACTGGTATTGATGATGCAGGCGCCGCGCTTCATTGCCGCGATCGCCCCTGCGTTGATCATTTTGCGGGTCTCCGCGGTTAAGGAGACATGAAGGCTGATGGTTGTCGCCCCGGCAATAAGCTCGTCGAAGGATACCGGCGTGGCACCCTCACGCACAATCTGTTCGGCCGGTACGGAGGGATCGTGAACGAGAATATCGGCGAGCTCGAAGCTGTGGAGCTTACGGGTGACGAGGCGACCGATTCGACCGAAGCCGATGAGACCGAAAACCGTCTGCTTCAGCCTGCGTGTGGCAACCGGCGGCTGTATGTTCCATTTTCCCTCGCGAACACCCGCGTCGCGGGGGATAATCTGTCTCATGCACGCAAGCCACAGCGCAATCGTGTGCTCGGATACCTCCACCGCCGTTACTGCCGGCTGGTTCACAACCGCGATACCCCGCACCCCCGCGGCGGTAACATCGATCGAATCGGTACCAACCCCGTAACGGCCGATATAGCGAAGCGCCGGCAGACGATCAATCACGTCAGCGGTAACCGGCGTCAGGTTCACGAGCAGTGCTTCGGCCTCGGTCATCCATTCGGGCCAGTCATCGGAGTCGGCCGGGGCTTCGATCATCGTGTGACCGGCCGACTCGATGACCGCACGCTCAATCTCGTGATTGGAGAACCGCTCTTCTACGACACCAATTACCGCCATGCACTATCCGTCCTCACGTCGAAGCAATTCGTAGTCACCACTGCGCAGCAGCGGCGTGAAATCAGCTGGAAGTTCACGACGTCTTCGCCGAATTATAAGCCCGGTATTTGCTTCCGGTAAGTCCTCTCCGGCTCTTGAGTATGTCAGACGGCTCATATCTACCGATGAGAGTAGATGCGCAAACAGAAGGGCATCACCTTCCAACCGCACGAGCCCGTCCTCGTTCGATGCGAGCCAGGCTCGAGTTCGCCGCTCGATCGACGCGTATTCGCGAAGATTGCCACGGTCCTCGCCACCGCGAACAAGCTCGCTGACCGGTCGCATAGTCTCGGCGTCCCGGAAGAAAACGGTCCAGGTATCTCTACCCACGGCGGCAAAAAGCAGAAGCGCCAGAATGACTGCGAGCATGCGGGACGGCAGTACCGTATCGAAGTAGGGATAGAGGATAATAACACCGGCGACAATCAACGGAACGTGCAGGACCGCCGGAATCGGTTGCGCCCATACAAGGCTCACCAGAATGAGCACTACCGGCGCGGACAGAAGTACGATAACGATGCTTCGAAGCTGTCTGGTATATACCGCAGCTGCCACACAAAGCGCGATATAGACGAACACGAAGGGGCCGCTCGAAACGATAATTCCGAGCAATCCCGGCGCATCGAGTGTAAAGGCAAACTGAGGAAACGCGCCGTTGACGCTCCCGCGAAAGTACCACTCGACGGCTATCCATGCTCCTGCGGCAGAAAACATCGGGAAGAGCAGGACAAGCGGATACACCCAACGGCGATGCCGAGGAGGTCCTGCAAGGGCAACCGCGAGCGCAAATATAAGAACGTAGATGGACGTTTCAGGAACGACCATGTAGCCGGCCGCAAGCGCAAGCCCGCATAAGAAAAGATTGTAAACCGAATCACGACGACAGTATTCGAGCAGAAACCCGTATGATCCGACCGTGACCGCGACAAGCATAAGCCGGTCGAGATCGAACAGCGCCAGGCTGATAACCGACGGCGAGAGGAGGATATAGATCACGAGCAGGGCTCGTACCGGAAGCGGCCCGGCGTATGTCGTGACGAAATACGCAAGGTAGCCGATCGAAAGGCCGGCGATTATTGCGGTAAGCACAATCGGGTTTCGCACGATGAGAAACGCAAGAAAAGACAGTGGAGGCAGTACCGGGTGCACGCTTTGCTGCTGAACAATATCGCCGCTTACGGCAAATCGAATGGAGCCGGCCAGATACAGGTGCCTCGCCGGATAGTAGCCGAGCTGCCAGGCGAGAGTGCCCAACGCTGCGAAGACAAGGGCGAGAATCACGGCGAAAAGCAGAAACCGACGCTGGCGGTGCACCACGAGCAGTGTTTCGACCTGGGAACTCATAGATGCGCTTGCTCCCGCGAACGAATATCCTCGGTTGGATCTTCGAACAGAAGGTGTTCGGTCTTCTCCCAGACGTGCGGCTCGCGCACAAGCTGGCCGAGGGCTCGAAACGCCGAAAACGAATGCAGCAGCCAGTAGATCGGAGTCAGCAGTGCTACACCGACCAGTGCGTCCACCCGGCGACGAAACGCCGTGTACATATGCATATAGGCACCGAGAAACCCCGCGAACGCCACGCCGCTCGTAATAATGGCCACGAGCAGCGGCGTAAAAAGAGTCTGCATTGCATACGGCGCAACGAAGAACGCCAGCAAAATCACAACAAGTAGAAACGGCGCGAGCAGGAAAACAAACGGTGTACCGCCGACGAAAAACAGCAGACTCAGCGATGCCTTCAGTCCCAGATCGCGGACCGCGGTGAACGGATTTCGCGTATGCACGAGAAACGTCTGCATGTAGCCCTTGAACCAACGGCTACGTTGCCGAATCCAGTTCCAGAGCTGAGGATTCGCCTCTTCCCGAGTCGTGCTGCGAAGTACCGCAACCTGCTGGTTTTCCATAGATATCCGGGTACTGAGATCCACGTCCTCGGTCAAATTGTAAGGGTCCCAGCCTCCGAGCGCACGGAGCTTACCAATGTGGAAATGATTGCTCGATCCACTCATTGGAATGGGCATATCAAGCGAAATAAGCCCCGGAACCACCGCATCGAACCAGTACCAGTGTTCGAGCGTGAACAACCGACTGAGCAGCGTCCGGGAGCGGTTATAGTAGGTTAACAGGCATTGCAGACAGATTGTATTTCCGGAGGCGTTCAAGAACGCCCTCACCGCCTTTCGCAGCTGATCGTGCTCGGGAAGGTCCTCTGCGTCGTAGGTCACGAGGTACTGCCCTCGCGCGAAGAGCATTCCATAATTACACGCGCGGGGCTTTGTCCGCGGCACGCCGGCGGGTACACGCAGTATTGTCCATGAAGCGGGAATTGGATAGCGCGCAAGCGCTTCGGTCATCTCATCGTCGCCTTCCTCGAGCAGGACGATCACATCGAGTTTGTGAATCGGATAGTCGAGCGCTTTGATTCCGCGTACGAGCTGCGGCAACGACGCGGACTCGCGATACATCGGCAGCAGCACGGTATAGACCGGGAGATTCTGATCCTTCATAGCAGCCAGCTCTTCGTCGCTGACATCCACAAGCACGTCTTCCATCGAGCCCATGCCCGCAAGCAGGAAACGGAACACAAAAACCGAAACGTAGGCGACAATCAGCACGGAACCGGCTATTCGAAGCGTCCCCAGCGGCCACAGCGCGCCGAAGGTGACCAAGGCGAGAACGCCGAGCGTTGCCGATGCCAACTGTGCAGGACTCGCGGTGCGTTCAGCCGTCTGCTCGGGCTTTCGACCACGGTTCAACGCATCCGCGGCGAGCTCATCGCGGAACACATACTGGAGACACGCGATGACATCCGCCCACGTAACGAGCGCTTCACGAAACGCTTCGTAGCCGAGCTCCTCGGCGAAGAAACTGCGCGCCGCTCGGTTGTCGGGCCGGACCGTAATAAACTCAAGCTTCCGCCGGCGTCGTCGCAGCGGCAACGCTCCGAGGCGAAGCGCGGCGTGACGTCCCACCGCGCGGAGCATTCCGACATCCAGCAGATTGAGAATCTCGTTCGGCCTGCCGGCGAGACAATCCATACCCAATTCATCCGCCTCGGCCTCGGCCACATGCACCGGATCCACACCGGCGTACGTGACCAGCGCCTCGGCAAGCCCGATACTCCATACGTCGGCCTGTTCTCTCGCGTACCTGATCTGATCGCGCGTCGCAACTTTGCGGCGCAGAATCCGTCGTTCGAGACTCAACCTTTATCCTCATCTCCCGTCATGCAGGCAGTGTATCCGGTCGCCGGTAAGGTCGGCAAATACGTCTCATTCGAGATCGAGCAATCTGCGAATACGCTCCTGGGTCGACGGGTGAGTCCGAAACAGGCCTGCGTCCTGTGGCTGTGGTACTGGCAGCAGTACCCCGAAAAGGCTGCGGACCGGATTCTCAATTCGGTAAAGCGCCGAAGCCAGGCTTTTCGGGTCACCGGTCAGCTCGACCGCGCCCAGATCCGCCTGGAACTCGCGATTTCGAAGCAGCGCCAACTGAAGCATAAATACGAGCAGCGGAGCAGCCATGACGAGAAGCAGAATATCGAGCGGGAGCACCTGGCCTGAAAACGCGAGCAACGGCAGCTGCAGGAGCAGAAAGAACCAGGTGAACCGCGCAAGCAGGATAGTCACGTGTTTGACAACCTCAGCAAACGCAAAGAGCGTGAGATCGTTGTTGCGTATATGGCTGATTTCATGGGCCAGGACGCCCGCTACTTCGCGAATGGAAAGCCGCCTCAGAAGCCCGTCGGTCACGATAAGCACCGCGTCGTCGGGGCGTCCGATTGTAGCCGCGTTCGGTACGTGCGAGGGAATGAGGTATATCATCGGGACGCTTGTCAGCCCTGCCTTCGATGCCAGATCGGATACGACTTCGTGTAGCTGCGGCGACTCATAGTAGCGAAGCGGAATTGCATTCTCGAGGATCCGGGAAGGCTGCTGTCGCGACACCTGAGTGACCAGCACAATAATGGCAATCCCGATCGCGGTAAATCCGATAGGACCAAAAAAGGTGCGCCCCAGGGCCAGAAGCGGCACGACCATAAGCACCGCCAGCAGCGCGGTACGCAGATAAAGCGCAATCTTGCGTTTTCCGATTTCTCGCGCGAGTATACCCATAGCGTAAGCCCGCGTGTAGCTTGGCGACTCGTCTCGCGACGGTCAAGCGGTAATCGGCGGCAGGGTCTGACCGAGGAGAGAAGACCTCGAACGAGCGCCTGAATCGGCAATGGAAACGACGAGATTCAACAGGAGGCAGAAATCGGTGGAACTTACCGTTTTTCGCGATAATATGTTTGAACGGCACGAGCAGCCGGAAGGGCATCCCGAGCGGCCCGAGCGCATACGAACCATGTACCGCACGCTCGATACATCGGCCTTCCGGGATCTGCTTATCGAGGGCGCCTCGCGCGACGCATCCGAGGAGCAGCTGCGACGAGTCCACTCGCCCGAATACATTGAAGCGGTGGCTCGGACTTCCGACTCACCGTACACGTTCTTCGATTCGGACACGAGCGCGAATCAATACAGCTACGCCGCCGCACGCCGGGCAAGCGGTTGCGCCGTAGCTGCCGTAGACAGCGTTCTCGATAGCACGCGGACGCGCGCACTCGTGGTGTCCCGTCCGCCGGGTCACCACGCGGAGGCGGGCGCCGCGGCGGGGTTCTGTTTCTTTAACCACATAATGGTCGCGGCGCTTCACGCGCGGGCGCGAGGCGTCGCCCGGGTGTTCGTTCTCGACTGGGACGTGCATCACGGCAACGGCACGTTTCATTCCAGTTATGAACGCTCGGACGTATTTTACGCGAGCCTTCATCAGTTCCCGCACTTTCCCGGCACCGGCAAGCTCGGCGAGATAGGAGCCGGTGACGGCACCGGTACGACGTTGACCGTTCCCCTGCCGGCCGGCTGCGACACCGACGATTACCTGTACCTGATGCAGGATCTCGTCGCACCCGCGATTCGCTGGTACGAACCCGAGCTTATCCTTGTGAGCGCCGGATTCGACGCGCACTACCAGGATCCACTCGCCGGAATGCATCTGACTTCGTCGGCGTTCGGCTCGTTCGCGAAAATCGAAACCGAGCTCGCCGACGAAGTCTGCGACGGGCGAATCGTGTACCTGACCGAGGGAGGCTACCACCTTCCGGCGCTCGGTGAGAGTCTTTGGGAGCTTGTAAACGTGCTGACCGGAAGCCCTGCCGCCACCGAGGGCGAAACTCCTGCGCACGAGAGAGTGCAGGATATTGCCCGACAGGTGCACGAGGCGCACGGCGGTGTGTGGTAAGCGGACCCGCGGCGTTTTTTAATATGCCGCATATTGCATATAATAATAATTATATTTATAGTCCGCGACATGAAGAACAAGACATCCATGCTGCTGTTCGCATTGGGCTTTCTCGCCTTTTGGGCGAACGGCGATAACTACGCGGCCGCGCCGCTTCTCGTAAATATTGCGCGGGACCTTAACCTCGCGATTCCGACTGCCGCAACGTCGGTCACGGCGTACATGATGACCTTTGGCCTTTTTACCGTGCTTTTCGGACCGCTTGGAGACCGCTTCGGCCGCGGCCGCATTGTGAAGGTTGCAGCGTTCGGGACAGCCACGTTCAGCATTCTCGGTGGACTCGCCTTTAACTTTCCGTCGCTCGTCGTCTTTCGCGGCTTCAACGGCGCCTTCGCAGCCGGTATCTTTCCGGTCACCATGGCGCTCATCGGAGAGAGCTTCTCCGATGAAAACCGGCAGGGCGCCATTGCCAGAGTTATGGGGATGATGTTTCTCGGAGGCGCTTCAGCGACTGCGATCGGCGGTGCGATTGCCGAGCTCGGAAGCTGGCGCGAGGTATACATCCTGTATGGCGTAGCCGAACTTGCACTCGCAATCCTCGTGGTCCGGGTTGTTCCCTCGGGCAAGCCCTCGGGCAAAGCGTTTTCGCTGCTCTCAAGCTACCGGACCGCGCTTTCAACCCCGGGGCTTCCCGCGGTCATCGGCACCATTTTCTTCGTAGGATTCGCGGTGTTCGGGAGCTTTTCATACGGCGGACACTACGTCGAGGAGTTGACCGGACTTCCGCTTATCCTCGTTGGTCTTGTCGTCACCGCATTCGGAGTCGGGGCAGTGGTGGGAAGCCGCTTAGTACCCCGTCTGCGCGCTAATCTTGGCGCGTTGTTTCTGCCTTCGGTGGGCGTGGTCGGTGGAGCCAGCCTTATGAGCCTTGTATTCGCGAACGGACCCGCGGTCATGGTTAGCGGGTTTTTCGGATTCGGACTCGCCTTCGTATCGCTGCAGTCGACGCTGATTACTGCCGCGCAAATGAAGCTCCCTCACCTTCGGGGTACCGCCATGTCTCTCGCGTCCTTCGCGATGTTTCTCGGCGGGGGAATTGGAACCCACGTGAACGGAATGATCATTGACTCGGTCGGTACGCCGCTGATTTACGCACCGGCGGCCGCCTTCATTCTGCTTACGGCACTCTCCTCGATACCGCTTGCGCGAAAACCGGCGCCGGCATCCGCGTAGATCGGAACACCGGTCGGCTGCACGCCAGGCCGGCTTCCTCCGACGGGCGGAGGCGCACGGAACACGCGCCGCCCGCGGGAAGCCGCGCCGGGCGCTCGAGTTACCGCTTCAGCGCACTTTCGAGTTCCGCCTTGCTGAACCCGACGAGCACTTTGCCCTTCACGTCGATTACCGGGACGCCGTGCTGCCGCGATTTCCGGTACATCTCGTCGGCCTTTCTCGGGTCGCGCTCGACATTGTACTCGGTGAACGGAATATCGTTTTCGCGCAGATACCGCTTCACCGTTTTACAGTGGGGGCAGTGCGAAGTTGTGTACACTTTTACCTTCATGGGAAGTCTCCTTGTCGCCAGTATATATGTTATTTAATATGTTGATATTTTCCCGTCAAGCGGTATCGCTGCCACGCAGCGCCGTGACTTGCGCGCGTGCCACACCCGGCGTAGACTTGCCGCGTTAGACCATCCGCCGGCGGCGCCAACGGAGGCACGCGTTGAAACATCGACCTGAACAAAATGCGAATCGCAGAAAGTCCGTCCATCGCGAAGCAAAGACGTCGTTGCCACGCGTCGCGCTGTTCGGCGCGGGTGACCGCGGAACCGTGTACACCGACTGGATCGCCTTACACCAGGGCGCGGCTTTGCGCAAACGCGATTCCACGCGCGGGGGTGGGCGGCCGGGGAAGACCGGCCTCAGACTCGTCGCGGTGGCCGAACCCGACGGTACCCGCAGAGCCCGGGTCGCGGCGCGTCACGGCCTCGACGAATCGAAGACATTCACCGACTGGCAGACACTCTTCGACCGCGTCCCACCGCAGGATCTGGACGCGGTCATCGTGGCGACCGGGGACCGCGAACACGTGGAACCCGCGTGCGCCGCGCTCGAGCGTGGACACCACATACTACTCGAGAAACCGATGGCGACCGACGCGCAAGGGCTTCGCCGGTTGCGAGCCGCCGAAAGGGATAGCCCGGGAGGCAGTATTACCGTGTGCCACGTGCTTCGACACAGCGAGGTATTTCGCACCGTCAAGCGCTGCATCGACGCAGGGGAAATCGGCGAAGTGCTGACTATGTATCACGCCGAAAACGTCGCCTACTATCACATGGCGCACTCGTATGTGCGCGGACGATGGCGAAACAGCGCTGAGAGTTCGCCGATGATTCTCGCTAAGAGCTGTCACGATCTGGACCTTATGTGCTGGTTCGCGGGGACCTCCGCTGAGACGTCGACGACCGAGCATCGAAGCGGCCCCGCGGGG
>JBKGYS010000056.1:0-14883 GCA_046545955.1 Spirochaetales bacterium
GTATGCGGTGTCAAGCGTGGTATGCGGTGTCAAGCGTGGTATGCGGTGTCAAGCGTGGTATGCGGTGTCAAGCGGTGTAGGGCTGCGACGCAGGAGCTGCCGGCGCGGTCATTACCGATGACCCGGCCTGCCTCGCCGAGCTTGTACCGGAGGTTCGGCACGCGCGTCCGGCCGCGCATGGACGTCTCCGTCCTCACGGCAGCTTGCTTCGAGCGCCGGTCAACGGTATCCTATCGACCATAGTGTCTGTTCATTACGACTATGTGCTCGCAGGTGGCGGTGGCGCGGGCCTGAGCCTCGCGCTTCATCTTCTCGATTGCGAAGCGCTGCAACACCGCAACATTCTGCTTGTAGACCGCGAGGCGAAGAGAACTAACGACCGCACCTGGTGTTTCTGGGCAAGCGATCCGCTGCCCTACCGTAGTATCGCGCATCGAAGCTGGGACCGCTTACGCTTTATCGGCGGGGGGCGCGATCTCGAGCTCGACTTGGGTCCGTACCGCTATCAGATGCTTCGAAGCGACGCGTTCTACCGCTACGCGTTGAAGCGGTTACACGAGTGGGAGAATGTCACCGTGCTCCAAGCGGAAGTGGAGGATATTGCCGACGAAGGGGCGCTTGCCTCGGTAGTCCTTCGCCCATCCTCGGCTCCCGGTCCCGAGACGGCGCTCGATATCGCGTCGAGTGACGACCTTGTCTCCGAACACGATGCACGCGACGACGGCGCAGTCCCGGCTCCCGAGCGGCTTACCGAGCCGCTTCGAGTGACCGCCGACTACGTGTTCGATAGCACCTGGGACTACGCCCGCTTTACGGTGGATGAATCAAAGTATCACAACCTCAAACAGCATTTTCTCGGACGCGTCATTCGCGCGCCGTACGATATTTTCGAGGCCGATCGAGCAACCATGTTCGATTTTCGAACCGCGCAGGACGGTGTCATGCGGTTTGTGTACACGATGCCGGCGAATCCTCGCGAAGCGTTGGTAGAGTATACCCTTTTCAGCCACGATTTGCTGTCACCGGCGGAGTACGATGAGCGGCTCAACCGCTATATTCGCGATATTATCGGCCTGAACACGTGGACGGTACTCGAGGAGGAAAGCTGTATCATTCCGATGACCGACTATCCGTTCAAACGCCGTCCTGCGCCGAGAATTCTTCGTATCGGAACACGAGGTGGGCGAGTGAAAGCATCTACCGGCTACGCCTTCGCCCGCATGCAACGAGATGCCGAGGCGATTACCGCGAGCCTCGCCGCTCACAATCACCCGTTTGATTTGCCGGTGACACCGAAGCGTTACGGCGTGTTCGACTCCATTCTCCTGCAGGTGTTGCACCGACACGGGCACCGCGCCGAGCAGGTGTTCACCAATCTATTTCTCAAAAATCCTACCGAGCGCATATTTCGGTTTCTCGACGAGGACGATGGACGATGGGAGAACGTTAAACTCATGTCGACGGTTCCTCTCTTCCTGTTTCTCAAAGCCGGTGCGCGCGTACTTTCAGGAAAAGCCCCATGAGTAACATCGCTGCCTTTTTTTCCGAGGTTCCAGTTGGTCATCTTGTGCTGTTCGGCGTCTGGATTCTTGCCATGATTTCTCTTCCCATCTGGCGCTGGATTTTCGGGGACCGAGCGCTTGCTCCGGCGGTTTCGGCCGGCGTCTACGCCCAAACGCTGCTGGTTCTGGTGCTTACCGGTGAGGAAATGGGCCGGCTTCCCGCGTTGGCGGCGGCGATCCTCGTCGGCTTCGGTGGCTGGCTTCTCGAGTTCGTCGGTAGCCGCACCGGTGTGCTGTTCGGTCGCTACGAATACACCGATCTCATGCAGCCGCAGATCGCGCATGTTCCGGTTGTTATACCGTTAGCGTGGATTATGATGATGGCGCCGTCCTGGGCGGTCGCGCAACTGCTGGTCCCGGAGGCAGGAGCGCTTGGTTTTGCGCTCGTAGCAGGGGCAGCGTTCGTCGCCTGGGATCTTTTCCTTGACCCGCAAATGGTCGGGTGGGGCTTGTGGACATGGCACGACGGGGGCGCCTATTTTGGAATTCCCTGGCGCAATTTCGCCGGATGGTTTCTCGGCGCCGCCGCGCTATCGTTCGTGGCGCATGTTACGATCGGCCCGCTTTCGATTCCGATCCTTCCGCTGTTCGCCGTATATGTTGTCACATGGATGCTTGAAACAATAGGACAAACCTTTTTTTGGGACCTCCGGGGAAGCGCGGCCTTCGGGTTTCTCGGCATGGGAGTCTTCGTCGTGCTCGCGGCGTTCACCGGAGCGGCCGAGTCGCTGCTATAGGAGGCGTGTATATGCCGAACGAATCTCCTGATTTCACCATACCTGCACTCGGAGAGGCAAAAGTACCGAGCCCCATCAAACTGTCACGATCACTCGGTGATCGGGTCGCAAACTACGTCGACGACAACGCCCGGATTATTTTTGATGTCGATGTTTCCGCTGAGGGAGGCGAGTACTGCGTTGACGACAGTATGCTGCTTCAGAAGGCCGGCCCGCGAGAGCACGTGTACTTTCCCGCCGCCCGTGTTCATGCCGGCGTTGTTACCTGCGGCGGGCTGTGCCCCGGTATCAACGACGTAATCAGGGCGTTAACCCGGTGCCTGTGGTACCAGTATGGAGTCCGACGGATTACGGGTATTCCCTTCGGTTACCACGGACTGCTTCCCGAGTGCACGTCGGACACGATCCGCCTCGACCCGAACTACGTCGACGACATTCATAAGATCGGCGGGACGTGTCTCGGTTCGAGCCGGGGTGGTGGAGAGCGTACGGTCGATATCGTCGACAGCCTCGAACGGATGAACTTGAACATGCTTTTCTGTATCGGCGGGGACGGTACGCAAAAAGGAGCCTTAGCGATCGCCGAGGAAGTCGAACGGCGTGGATTAAAGATAGCCGTTGTAGGCATTCCCAAAACGATCGATAACGATTTGAGCTTCATCCAGAAAAGTTTCGGCTTTGAAACGGCGGTGAGTATCGCCAGTGGGGCGGTGACTTCCGCCCATACCGAAGCACACTCGGCGATGAACGGCATAGGCCTCGTTAAACTTATGGGACGGGACTCGGGGTTTATCGCCGCGCACACGGCGCTTGCCTGCCATGAGGCGAACTTCGTGCTTATCCCGGAGGTGCCTTTCGAGCTCGAGGGAGAGTACGGGCTCTTCGCGCAGGTACAGAAGCGGCTCGAACGGCGAAACCACGCGGTCATCGTTGTTGCCGAAGGGGCGGGGCAGGATCTGCTCCGCCTCGAGCGAGGGACAGAGGAGGCGAGAGGCACCGACGCGTCGGGAAACGAGCGCTACGGTGATATCGGCGTGTTCCTCCGCGAGCGCCTGCGAGAGTACTTCGCCGCGGAAGGGATAAACATCAACCTAAAATACATTGACCCGAGCTACATTATTCGAAGCGCGGTCGCCGCCCCGACGGATAGCGTCTACTGTTCGCGACTCGGCAATAATGCGGTCCACGCGGCGATGGCGGGCAAAACGAAGGTGCTTATCAGCCTTGTGAACAATGAGTTCGTGCATGTCCCAATCGCTGTTGTGGTCGGAAGGCGCAGTGTCGTCGACCCCGAAAGCAGCCTGTGGCGGGATGTTGTAGAGTCTACTCAGCAACCGATTCGGATGGTGGCCCGGTAGGCGCTTGCCTACCGCCACAGTAAGACCTCGAGTGCCTTGGTAACCGAGCGCAATTAGCCCGGCAGCAAAAAAAAGCCGACCCTGTAGCGGTCGGCTTTGCGGCAATTAACACATTCTGTGTTCCCGATTCTATGAGAGCTGCCTGAGAGCAGCCGATCGGAGCTGCCGCCTTACGATCCCGTAGTGTAATACGGGCAAGTTCTGTCGTTTATGGTCTTGAGAGACCGTCGCCGGAATACTCCGGCGTACTTAGTCCGGCGGATCGTATGCTCCGTTCATAATGCAACCTCCTTACTGTTTCCAAGGCTGCGAGTGCTTGTGTCCACCGAGACGGTGATCGCGCTTCAAGGCGATCGTCTGTCTCTGAACTCCACGCGTGGAAGTGTAGCACCGCCGGTATCGCGGGTCAACGATTATTTTTTTACCGAATGCACCGCGGGGCGTGTCCGTTGTGAATTCACGCCTTGCAAAGTACAATCAGCGAGCAAGTAGGTTTGCAGGGGTGGATACGCAGATGCAACAGGGAAGAGAAACAAGTGAAACAGTGAGCCGGCTCCCGCGGGGAGGAACGCTCGTCCGCACACCGGCCGGAGCAATTCAGGTCGGGGTGCCGCCGGAGACAATCAAGGATACGATTACTACCTCTGAATCGGTGCCGCAGACGTTTGTTCTGCCGCGTGAGCTTTTCAACTGGTCTAAAGGCATAAATGTCGGAGACATGGAGTTTCCGATTTATTTCAACTTTTTCATTCGCAAACAGCACGTGCGCGTGTTGTGCAGCGCCGATCAGGCTGAACGCTTGCGAACCGCGATTCGCGAGTCGGTCTTTGGCCCGGAGGATCTGGATCTCACCCGGGATATATTCAGCGCCGGCGATGATGTCTACGTACCCGATATCCGTGGTGAGCTCGAATTCTTTCGGGGGTCGATCGCGCTCGACGACTTGCTTGAAATTGTCATGTTTGATGATGAGGGTCGGGCGCAAGTCGATGGAGTGACCGTCGAGCATGTCGGCCAGTCGTTCCGATTCGAATGGGATGGACGCGAACAGGTGCGAGTTCCCGATCATGTCGAATACAACGATCTCCGTGCCATCGGTCAACGGCTATCCGCGCCTTTCGTGCCGCCACGGTTCGGTGTGACCTGTCTCGGTCCAAGTCATGGTTTTGACCCGCAGGACAATACATCCGGCTTTATAATATGGCTGAATCATTGCGGTATTATGGTCGATCCCCCCGTCAACGCCACCGAATGGCTTACCCGGTCGAACGTAAGTCCGAAGATCATAGACAGCATCATTATTACCCATGCTCACGCCGACCACGATGCGGGCGCATTCCAGAAGATTCTCGAAGAGGGACGCATAAACGTCTACACGACCAACACGATCATGGGCAGTTTTCTCAGAAAGTATTCGGCGTTTTCCGGGGAGTCGCCGGAGTTCCTGCAACGGCTGTTCTCATTCCATCCGGTATACGTTGGGCGCCCGTTCTTTCTCCACGGTGGAGAATTCCAGATCTACTACTCGTTGCACTCGATTCCAACGATGGCGTTCCGACTGCAGTTTCAGGGCAAGAGCCTCGTGTACTCGAGCGATCATCAGGCCGACCCAGCTATTCACAACGATCTGCTCGAGCGCGGGATTATCGACCGACAACGCTACGATCAACTGCGGAGTTTTGCCTGGGATAGCGACGTTATTTTTCACGAGGCGGGTATCGCGCCGCTGCATACTCCTGTTAGCGAGCTTCAGAAGCTACCTGCGGAGATTCGCAATCGGATGCTGCTGTTTCATATCGCCGCCAAGGACATGCCGACCGACGGATCGCTCGAGCGTGCCACGTTCGGAATAGAGAATACTATCTACTTCGAGACCGACGAGTCGGCGTACGAGGAGGCGTATCGAGTGCTCGACGTGCTGAAGCATCTGGACTTCTCCAATGAGCTGAGTGTGACGCAAATCCAGCAGTTCCTTTTTATGGTGGAGTGGCGACGCTACCGGCAGGGTGAGAAAATCATAGAGCAGGGAAGTAAGGGCACCCACTTCTTTGTTATCGTCAACGGAAACGCGGTTGTGATGGCCGAAGATCTCGTTCGTGGGAAGAAGCTGGGAGCGTACGATTATTTCGGTGAAGTCGCGCTCCTTACCACGGGCGTACGTACCGCCGATATCGTGGCTGAGTCGGATGTGGAAGCATTAACTATCGAGAAGAGCCGTTTCCTGAACTTGATATCGGGGACGGAGTTTGAGGGAACGCTCCTGCGATTGATCAGTAACCGAAGCGAGGAGACCTGGAACGTGCTCGCCGAGAGCGAAACGTTCGCGGTGCTCACCGATTATCAGCGTATGTGGCTGGAATCGGTACTCGAGCCCGATTCTGTTCCCGGTGGCACCCGTATCATCGCTGCCGGCGATACGCCCGATACGTTCATGATTATCCGGGCCGGTAGCGCCGTGGTGGTTGATTCGGGCGATGGAGTGCAGGCGAACCGGCCGCTTGGCCGAGGTGACCTGATAGGTGACCTGCAATGTCTGCATCGCGGAACTCCCATGCCATACGGCGTCTACGCCGAGACGGAGCTTTCGGTATTTCGTATCGACAGGGCGGCGCTCGATGCATTTCTCAGTAGAAATCCAGGTATGGCTATGCGAGTTCCGCGGCCGGTTACACTACCATAACCCGTTGGCCCCCGCGAAAAATGCTGATTCGCTTCGTTGATTCGCTTATTGCAAGGGACACAGCGTCGCTGACCGCCGTAATCGCGGCGGCCGCGGCGTGTCGTGCGCCGAGCCCCGGGGTGAGGTTGGAGACGGCGCTGTCTGCTCCGAGGTAGGTTCCGGCGCTCTCAATCACGCCGTTACCCCGAATAATAAACGCGCCATCGATCCTGGAAAACTCTTTAATTGTCTCCTCGAGGCTGGGATCGAGGACATTGCGTTCGTCTTCAGGTATTCCTCGAAAAGGGTTTATAAGAAGCTGCCGGCAGTGGTCGTGAACGAGATGATAGTCACCGACCACGAAAATTGCGCCCGCTGGTTTTCCCTCGCGACCTTCCTGAGCGAGTTCGAGCGCGAGCTGAAGGACCCGGGTAAAGACAAGGTTCTCCACGTCGTCACCGAGCCCACCCTCGGGTATGCGAAAGAAGCTTGAAAACTCGCGCTCGAGATCGGTGAAATGAATGCTGTCGAGTGAGCCGCTCGCCGGTTCCCCGAAGACGCTCATAATTTTTTCCCGCCTGTTGAGTAGCCCCCGCGACACGAGAAAGAGCAAGGCAGTGGAATTAATGCTGCTGTTGCTTGCAGCCTGAACAGGCAGCTCGATGAACTCGTCGACCAACTCGTTTTCGTTGTAGCGGCTGACCTGGTTTGCAAGCAACAGTACTCGACCCTGGTAGGCCGAGCGTGCCGCAATGATTTCTTCCGGAATATGGCGACTGAGAAAATCGAGCGAACCCATGGCGTCGGGGTAAAAGAGTATCGCGTCGGCGCGGAGCGCCGCGGCAAGGCGAATTGCGTGAACCACGACTTGTGCAGCAGCCGCGGTCTGTTTGGTGTGGCGCTCTACATGAGCGGGTGGATTGCAGAGGAGTTCTATGATTTCCTCGGCAGAGGAACCGGCGATAAGTCCTTCGTACAGGTTCGGCCGTCGCAGCAGACTCGCAAGATCGGCGAGTACGGTAAGGTTTGTCGTATGCGCCCAGAGCATCAGGACGATCACGTGTACCGTACCGCCGTCGTACGCGATCCCCTCACGGCTTATTCCCACTGTCGCCACGGTGTCTTCGATGTCCGGAAGCCGGGCATGGGGCAATGCGATCGCCTCGCTGACACGGGTGGACACCTGATCCTCCCGGCGAAATACAAGCCGGGCAACGAGTTCTTCGTCCTCGAAGCCTATCGACCGGCATGCTGCCGATGTCAGTTCGCGAAGTGCATTGTGCTTCTCGGTACTCTTCAGGAACACAACACGATCTGTGCTCGTATAATGGGAAACATCCATAGGCACTTACCAGTATAATCGACTCCGGGAATTTGCGTTTAGCTCATTATGGCGCGTATACTTCGAAAATATTATGAAGAACCTCGATCATGCACTCGAAGTCGCTTCGCGTGCAAGGCTCAATGCACACTGTCCATATTCCGGCTTTCAGGTTGGCGCAGCCGTGAAGCCGCACCAACACGATACCGTATACGCTGGATGCAACGTGGAAAACGCGAGTTACGGCGCGACAATCTGCGCTGAGCGCGCGGCGGTCCTGGGTATGGTTTCCGATATCGGCCGCCAGACAATCGAATTCGTTTTAGTTGTAACCGACGCTACCCCCCTCGCTGTGCCCTGCGCCGAGTGCCTCCAAGTGCTTGCCGAGTTCTGTACTCCGGAAACCATGGTGTATCTCGCCGATCCGGAGGCGATTCGTCACAGTTATCGCTTCGGTGAACTGCTACCGTACCCCTTTAGCGATGTTCCGCCGCAAAACGATGCATGAATGCGGTGAGGTCTTCGACCGCTTGAATCGGCAGTGAATTGTAGAGGCTTGCTCTCACCCCGCCGACGCTACGGTGTCCTTTGAGACCCACCATACCTTCGTCGGCTGCCTCCTCGATGAACTGTGTTTCAAGCGACTCATCGCGCAGCCTGAATACCACGTTCATGCGAGAACGGTGGGGGCGGCTTATCGGACAGTGGTAAAAGCCGTCCGAATTGTCGATTTGCTGATACAGCATTTGCGATTTTTCCGCAGCGCTGGACTCCATGGCTGCAACGCCTCCGCTGTCTTCGACCCATCCCAGCACTTTATTGAGCATATAGATGGGGTACACCGGCGGGGTGTTATACAAGCTGTTCTTCTCCACGTGCGTCCGGTAGGAGAGGTACGCCGGAAGGTTACCATTCATGCGCTCGAGCAGCGTCCTGCGAATAATAACGACCGTGACTCCGGCGGGACCGAGGTTCTTCTGCGCGCCGGCGTAAATGAGATCGAAGCGGTCGAGTGGCAGGGGACGGCTGAGGATATCGCTTGACATATCGCAAACGAGTGGTGTCCTGCCCGTGTCGGGGAACTCTTGCCACTGTACCCCCTGTATTGTTTCGTTACTTGTGATGTGCATGTACGCACTGCCGGGCTTCGCCTTAATCGACGTGGCATCCGGAAGTGTTGTAAACCCCTGTTCGCTCCCATCCCACGCGACAGAGACCCCGCCGATGGTTTCGGCGTCGGCTTTTGCTTTTTTGGCCCATGAACCGCTAACTACGATCTCGCAGGTCGAATCGGTTGTAAGCAGATTCATCGGGACCATTCCGAATTGCAGCGTCGCTCCGCCACCGAGCAGCACTACTTCAAACTCGTCGTCGAGCGAGAGCATTGTTTTCAGGCGTTCGATTGCCTGATTGTGGACCTGTTCGTACTCTTTGCTGCGGTGACTGGTTTCCATTATCGAAAGGCCGTATCCCTGGTAGTCAACAAGCTCCGAAGCCGCGTCTTCGAGAACGCGCCTTGGCAGGGTGGCCGGGCCCGCGTAAAAATTATGTACTCGCATACCTGAGGTCAGAGTGTAGCTATTTAGCAGCATGCGGTAAAGGCGGCGGACACGCGCGCGGAGCATATGCGAAAGCCATACGGACAGGTATATTACGGCCGTGGGCGCCTCTAAAACGCTTTCGCGAAACGGGCACAGGCGTAATAATGGACTGCAAAGCGTGATTTCATAATAAGGCTTTCAAAGGAGAGCTCTATGACTGTAAAAAATGTAGCTGTTCCGATACCCAATGACCGAAGCGAAATGGGAGGTGAGCGAGAGGCGCTGGTTCATATTCCCGATGAACCGCGAGCGTGCGTTCTGGTGCTTCACGGCATGGCCGAGCACAAAGAACGCTATAGGGAGCTATCTGAAATAATAGCTGCTGCCGGCTGCGTGGCAGTCGTCTACGATCACGCAGGCCACGGCGTCTCTCTTCCCGATGAGCGTCGAACCGGGCTGCTTGCAACGAAAGACGGTGACCGGGACGTCGTAGAGACGGTCTCCGCTGTTACCGACTGGCTACAGCAACAGTTCCCCGAGCTTCCCTGCATTCTGCTCGGGCACAGTTTCGGCAGCTTGGTCGCCCGCGCGGTTATGCGCGAGGACGGAGCGCGTTATGCCGGATTCGTTTTTTGCGGCACTGCAGCGACTCCCGGGCTCAAGGGCGTGATCGGACGGTTAATCGCCTCGCTTTCGGCGACAATACGGGGCCCGGCATCGCGTAGCCCTCGCCTGCTCGCGTTGACCACCGCCGGGTATAATCGCCGAATACACGAACCTCAGACGGAGTTCGACTGGTTAAGCCGCGATCGCGACGCGGTCAACGCCTATATAAACGACCCGGCGAGTGGTTTTACGCCGTCCGCCGGTTTTTTTCGAGACTTGGCACGGCTTGTACTCAGGGTTAACTCCCGACGCTATCTGAAGCAGGGATTGCCCGACCGACCGGTCCTGCTTCTCCTCGGTGGAGAGGATCCTGTTGGTGGCTGGGGTGCGGCAAATCAACGCGTGAAGCAGCTTCTCGAGGAGGCCGGCGTATCGCATGTTACCTCCCGCGTGTACGATGGCGCTCGACACGAGTTGTTTCACGAGACAAACCGGCGCGAAGTATTCCGCGATCTGAAAAATTGGCTCTTGCAGCGGGTCGTGGGCGGTGCCGAAACTCGATCTGCCCAACGTACGCGAGTTGTCGGCTGACACGGTACGCAGACTAAGTCCTGACTATGCGGCTGCTTAGACAGAACTCGACACCAGGGTGGTGGACACTCAGGGAGGGCTGCGATAGGCGAACTGACGAGTAACGCCTCACCGTTTCAGGAACCCGATTATGCGGGGCAAGAGCGCGGAGGCCACCGACGGAGCCCAGATAAAGTCGTCGTGACCGACTCCTTCGTTGGGTGCGAACTCAAGGAGCTCGGACCCTAGCGCCTCACCGAACGCCTTTGTTTCCTCCGCATTGACAATTCTGTCGCGCCTGCTGTAGACGGCGAGGCTCGGTTGTTTGAGTGGAAACTGAAACATGTCGGTATGAAACCAAACCGGCTGGAGGAGATCGCGTTGCAGTTCGCGAGATTCCGAAACTGATTTCGAGAACAGTTCCTTCTGTTTCTCAGGGGGTGTTTTTGGGCTGAAGAATTTCGGCCGAATAAGGAACTCCGGTACAATGCCAAGTGCCATAAGGATCTGCGTCACTCTTCCTGGAAGTCTTGGCCGTTCGCCGTACGGTGAGCCGATGATAACAACTTTCGCCACGTACTTCGGTCCGAGGTTGCGCGCACAGACGGCCGCGACAACGCCGCCGAGACTGTGGCCCATCAGGTGCAGCGGCGCGCGATCGAGCTCAGCTTTAGATTTAATTAGTCGTTCGGTGTGATCGAGCAGGCTTTCCAGGTTTGTCATCCTCAAATCCGGTGTCATGAGTTCGGGAAACGCCTCTTCGAGGCGGGAGCGAACCGGATCCCAGAAGAAGCCGCGAACTCCGTAGCCGTGGAGACAAATCAGGCTGCGTACGGTCATGGGCGTGACTATAGCAGAGGTTGGACGAGCGTGCTATCCTCCGCAATGTGAGTTCGGAAACCAGTAGTGAAAGCAGCAGTGTTCGGCCTCCAGAGGTCGCTTTCTCCGATCTGCGGTCCCGTTCAATCGCGGTCACCTCCGGCAAAGGCGGGGTCGGAAAGACGTCGACGGCGGTTAATCTCGCGCTCCATTTTGCGGTTGAAGGTCGCCGGACGGCCCTGCTCGACTTGGATCCCCTGGCGGATGTCACCGCGTTTCTCGATATGACCTCAGCGGAGACGGCGCTCGATGCGAGTACGCTCTCCGGAGAAGCGGACCTCGCCTCGTATACGGTAAGCGCATTTGACACGCTGGATATTCTATTCCCTGGACTCAAGCTTCAGGTCGACGGGGCGGAACGGGAGGGCGACCGGATAGGGAACCACGGTGGAAACGGTACGGCGAAACCAACAGCACCGTCCGGCACGGGTGTTTCCGGTGCTTCGGCTTTGGTGCGCCGACTTATCTCAGACCGGTATTGCGGCGAGCTACTCGAACGCTACGACATTCTCGTCATGGATTTGCCGGCGGGAAGCGAGGAAGAGACGAATCTCGCGTTCGCGGACATGGCCGGGCACATTCTCCTTGTAACCAACCCCGAGCCCACGGCGCATATGTCGGCAGGCGGATGGCTTCGAGCACTTTTCGAGTCACGGGGGCCGCGTACCGTTCACGTATGGCACAACCGCTTTTCCCGTGGAGGCCCCGACGGATTCAATCCGCGTGACGTTATCCGCAATTATAACAACAACAGCCCGGAGGAAGCGCGGATCAACGAAGAGCAGGCAAGTTACGTTTCGGATCTGGCCTTTGTCCCGGAGGATCCCGCCCTCAACATGCTTCGCGCGGGTGTACCCGACCCGCTTGTTATCTCGCTTCGAAGTATGCGCTCGCTGTGTGCTCAGATAGCCGATGAACGGTCACAGACGCTTCTCGCGGAGCAGGGAATGAGCGAAGTGCTCAGCGGTTTCATCAGCGAGGTTCTTTCCCGCGACCATGCCCGCGGCGAGGCGAGCGACGAGCTTGTCAGTGAAGTGGAGCTGCTCGCCGTCGACGCGCTTGGGGCGCGCATGGGCGCGCGGGTTTCAAATCTGTCGTCGTTCATGCGCCGCGATCCTTCTCTATCGCTTCTGGGCCCCGAAAAACGCAAGCGAGTCGCTCGAGCTATTGAGAAGGTGCGTGGGGACGATCTCTGGCAGGATGCCCACCGAGCCCGTGCCCGTCTTTCGAGCACGATCGAGAAACGGATCGGGCAGACTCGCGCGTTTGCCTCGGTGGCTACCGATTCGGTGGAGCAGGCGCTTCTCCTGGCAGATGACAGTGTGAGATCGTTGCTTGTAACGGTAGGTTCGAGTTCGATCGGTGGTATCCGTCGAAATGCTCAGGTGCTCCTGTTTTATCTCGCGTTCTTTAAGCTGCTTCGACACCAAAAAGTGATCGCACGTATAAAGCGCGCCATGCCGAGACGCACCGTCGGTGGACGCGTTTACCGCGACCGGCATCGGCAGATCCGCTATCTTGTTGCCGGTGACGAGACTTACAGAAAACAGTACGTAGGGCTTGTTCGCTCGCTCTTTCCAGTCCTGACCCGTCAGATTTCCGCGCTTTCGCGGACCCTTGGAAGTGGCCGATTGCTGATACGTCGCGACGGTAAGGTCGAGCGCAGGGCGTACCTGACGCTGTTCAGCAATGCGCTCCACGACTGCCTGTTCAGCGGACTCGGTATTATTACCGGATTCAAGTACCGGGAGGCCTCGCGGGCGTTCTCCGAAGCCGCAGCTGAACTGGGCCGTCGCGTGTTAGACACCGAGTGAGGATTCGAGTTTCAACCGAGTCCGGTACGCGACGTCCTCGAATGTCACCGGACGCCGAGCAGCCGGGTGTACGCCTCGAGCGCCGCGGGGAGCTCGGTTCCGGCGAGAATCTCCTTGGTGAGTATCTTGCCGAGTTGCACCCCTTCCTGATCGAAGCTGTTAATGTTCCACAAGAACCCTTGGAACATGACTTTGTTTTCGAAATGGGCGAGTAGAGCTCCGAGCGATCTCGGTGTCAGCTCCTCGCCATAAATCAGACTCGAGGGGCGATTACCAGGGAACGCCTTGTTTTCGTTATCGTTGCTGCGACCGAGTGCGAAAGCCCCAATCTGCGCGGATAGGTTCGCGTTGAGTTTCGTCTGGCTTGTTGAACCCTCGCTCTCTACATCTTCCTCGCGCTGGCTTCGAGCGAATCCGATAAACTGGAGCGGAACTATATCGGTACCTTGATGCAGAAGTTGATAAAAACTGTGCTGACCATTCGTACCGGGTTCACCGAATACGATCGGGCCGCTCGCGTAGCCGATCGGTTCGCCGCGGCGATTTACCCGTTTACCATTGCTTTCCATATCGAGCTGCTGAAGATGCGCGGGAAAGCGTTGGAGGGCGTTCGAGTAGGGAAGAACGGCGGTAGCCGGAAACCCGAGAACGTTCCGCTCGTATACGCCGATGGCTGCATCGATGAGTGACCCGTTTTCGGCAAACGGACGTGTTGCCGCCGAATCGGCCTCGTGTGCTCCCGAGAGCAGTTCTTCAAAGATTTCGGGACCGTACGCGAGACTTAGAATTACGCCGCCTACCGGGCTCGTAGCCGAGTATCTTCCACCGATGTAATCATCGATAAAGAAGGCGTCCAGGTATTCACTCGATGTCGCCAATGGACTGCTTTCACTGGTGACGCAAACCATGTGCTTGCGCGGCTTTAGACCGGAAATCTCGTAGCGC
Organism: Spirochaetales bacterium; assembly: GCA_046545955.1. GTDB lineage: Bacteria > Spirochaetota > Spirochaetia > DSM-27196 > SKKC01 > SLAN01. Next base: position 13,993 of record JBKGYS010000056.1, read on the forward strand.
TCCATAAGCTGAATAGCGAAATACTCATTCGCAAGCGTTTCCTGGGTCGTACCACTTTTGGAAACAAGCACAAACAGTGTTGTCTCCGGATCCATCCCCTGCAATTCCCGAGCGGCATCGTCCGGGTCGACATTGCTTATGAATCCCGTCTTCATCCGCGGGTGACCGTGCCGCTTGGCTGCGTGTCCTTCGAGAGCGATCGACAGCGCGCGCGGCCCAAGGTCGGAACCACCTATGCCTATCTGAATTACGGTGCGAAACTGCTTGCCGGTGGAACCGGTTATTTCTCCGTTGTGCACTGCGCGCGCGAACGAAGCGACCCGCTCGGTCTGCTCGCGGTAGAACGCCCCTATATCGCGGCCTGATTCCGAAACCGACGAACCGAGCCGTCCGCGTAGAAGGTGATGGAGCACCTTGCGCTCTTCGCCGACGTTCATCGTATATCCCTCGTACAGGGCTTTGAACTGTTCGGCGACCCGCTGTTCTTCGCAGAGCTCGGCGAGCAACCCGAGAATCTCATCGTCCACCGGTCGTGCCGCGTAATTGAATCGAAGGCCACCGCCGCTGTCCACGTCGTAGAGGTTTACCCGGCTGGAGCCCTGGCCAACCCGGTTGGGGCCCTGGCCAACCCGGTTGGGGCCCTGGCCAACCCGGTTGGGGCCCTGGCCATCCAGGTTGGAGCTCGATCGAGCGGGGTTGGCGGATAAGACGTCGGCGAGCGATACCCGTTGCGCCGACTGTAACGCATGAAAGGTCGAGCATTGGTCAAGGTTTTTTGCAGAGCGTGGGTCGATCACATTTCCTCCTGTACACCAAAATGGAGTTAGCCAGGCTGCGCCGAAGGCGCAGCAACCACAGCCACCCCGGCGCGGCGCGTAAGTCTGGTCCAGG
>JBKGYS010000057.1:0-14824 GCA_046545955.1 Spirochaetales bacterium
GTTCTTTTCGATCAGGAATAATGCGAATCTCGCCGACCTCGTACCCCACTTGCGAAAAGGCGTGAATTATGTAGTCGGAGTTTTTATCTACGACGCTTCCGGAAAGAATCTCGTCGCCGATGAGGATCACACCGAGCGTGCCGGTTTCAGATGTTTCGCGGTTGGACATGGTGTGAGCTTAATCTATGGAAGCCGGTGCGCGACGTCAAGGTACGCTACCGCGTATCAAAGCCGTGGTTGCCGACACTGTAACGACGGATCTGCGCACGGCCCGGCGCAGGTCCCGTGACGCATAGCGGTATTTTCGGTAATATTACATTGTATGACTTCAGAGAACTCCCGACCGTATCAGCCGGCAATCGAGATTTCCGATCTAACCGTAGCGTACGACGAGGCGCCGGTCCTGTGGGACATCGACCTGGAAATTCCGTCCGGGGTCATCGCCGGCGTAATTGGCCCGAACGGCGCGGGCAAAAGCACGCTTATAAAGGCTATACTGGGAATTGTCACGCCGGCGGCCGGAACCATATCAGTTCTCGGGCGCAGCTACCGCAAAGCCCGACGCCGGGTTGGCTATATTCCTCAGCGTACGAGCGTCGACTGGGACTTCCCGACTACTGTTTTCGATGTGGTGCTCATGGGCTCCTACGGCAGACTCGGGTGGGTCAGGCGTCCGCGGCGACGCGACAGGGAAGAAGCAATGGAAGCGCTCGAGGTCGTTGGTATGCAGCAGTACGCAAACCGGCAGATTGGAGAGCTTTCCGGTGGACAGCAGCAGCGTACGTTCGTCGCTCGAGCGCTGCTGCAGCGCTCGGATGTCTATCTCATGGACGAACCCTTGCAGGGAGTCGACGCGTTAACCGAACAGGCTATCGTCGGCATCCTCCGTGAGCTCAAGCAGCAGGGAAAGACCCTTTTGGTAGTGCACCATGACCTGCAAACCGCCGAGCAATACTTTGACTGGATTACCCTGTTAAATGTTCGAACCGTCGCTTCAGGGCGGGTACAAGAGGTGTTTACCGACGAGAATCTGAAGGCAACGTACGGCGGTCGCTTGAATTTGGGAGCCGCCACCACGTAATGCGATCGTATGAAGGATGTTTCAATTCACGTACTTACCGCCGAGGACGCCGACGCTGCAGCCCGCTTTATCGCGCTGGTCAATACCGGCGAGGCGACCGCGCTGCCGGATCTGCCCACTACCAAGGACGAAGCACGCGCTGTGATCGAGCGCGTGCTCGCAGTCGGAGTGCCGGCGTTTATCCTTCGCCTGTATGAGGGAGAAGGGCGCATTTGTGGCTTCATCGCCGTGTCCCCGGAGAATACGTCGGTCCTGCTCGGTCCTCTTCTTCACATTGGCGACTGGGCAGGCCACGCCGAAGCGATGCTTCGCGCGGTCCTCGACGCGGTGCACCTCCGGGAGAGTCGGTTCTTGAACAAATCAGAGACGCTCTCGGTTCGATTCTATTCCGCCAACCGGAATATGCGCGCGCTCATCGAACGGCACGGTGGACCCGTCATCGACCTTACGTCGGCACAACAAACAAGCGATGCCGGATCCGGGCTCGCGCGTAGCGTACGCGTCCAGCTCGGCACGATTCCGCTCGACAGCCCCAGAGACCGTTGACGGCGCGAGCGAAACAGAAGTGCCGGGTGAGGGCTGTTCGACGGACGGTCCCCCTGCTACCGGATCTTCAGGAACATCCCGAACAGAACGATTATCAGAAGAATCTGAACGAGACTGAACCGAATGAGCACCTGCGTATTCGACCACTCTTTCACGTTTCGAAAGTGATCGTGCAGCGGAAACCTGATCGAGTGAAAAATGCTCACGTTCAGAAAGCGAAGCAGTATCACTTTCAATAGTCCGGTCCCACCATTCACGAGAATTACGGTACCGACGATGAAAAGAAGAAAGGGGTTCCGTGCAAGCAAAATCGAGCATCCGAGAAAGAATCCGATTGCCCGGGAGCCGGCATCGCCCATAAGAATCTCGCTCGGATACGCGTTGTACCAAAGGTACCCTGACAGACACCCTACCATAACAAACACCATGACCGCCCAACTCGCCGCGTCGGGGTAGTGAGGAAGCAGCAGATGCCGGGAAATGTCCGTGTGCCCGATGACAAAGTACATGAACACTCCCATGCTCAGCAGCCCAAGCAGCACGAGTGAACTCGAAAGCCCGTCGACACCGTCGGTACAGTTGGTACTGTTAATGCTGGTCCAGAGAATGATCACTGCCACCGGAACAAAGATATAGACCGGTACCATGAACTCACCGGTGATAAACGGAAGCCAGATAACCGACCTTGAGCGCGCGAGAATGAACGCGCCGGCGAGCGCGAGCAGGAGATCTATAAGTCCCTTGAAGTACTCACCCCACGGCTTCTCGCTTCGATCATCGAGAAATCCGCTCAGCATCGCGAGGTAGGTCAGCCCGAGAACCATTACCACGTCGTTTTGAATAGGTACAAACAGCACGCTGACGAGCACGAAAACCGTAATAAAAATTACGCCTGAGCCGGTTGGTTTGCCCTTCGCAACAGCGCCTTGAACGGCAAACTCTTTGCCGCGGTCGTGCGGCAGGAGCGAGTTGAAGCGCGGTAATGCGACAAGACTCCCAAGAAAAGCCGTGACCGTTCCCGAGAAAATGAGAAACGAAAACGATGTGAGCAAACGGAATGGCCCGAATGAGTCAACGAGCATTTGCCCGAGGCTATACAGCATTAAGTACGCTCCCGTAGTGATCGCGGCTATCCTAACGAACCCCATGGCCCCTGCCAAGGCCACGCCTCAGGGCTTGTTCAACACAAACCGATCGCGTATTGTCGATGTTACATAGTTATGGATATTCGCACTGCAACAACTGTATCGCGCATCTCTCTGTTCACTGCGCTTATCGCTGCGGGCAGCTATATTTCAATCCCGATTCCCGGGTCGCCCGCGCCTGTCGTCCTTGCGAATTTGTTTGCCGTCCTCGCCGGAATAGTGCTCGGCCCGAAGGCGGGAGCCGCTTCGACAACGCTATATCTTATGCTCGGCCTCGCGGGTCTTCCAATCTTTGCCGCCGGGGCGGGAGGCGTGGCCCATCTTGCAGGACCAACCGGTGGATTTCTCGTGGGTTACCTCCTCGCGGCGATCGTCGCGGGGAGCCTCTTCGGCCTTCTTTCGAAACGGACGTCGTTTCGATGCACGGTGGCCGGTGGGCTCGCTGCAGCCGCCGGTCTTCTGGCCGTGTACATTCCCGGGGTAGTGTGGATGTCGGTCGTGCTCGAGCTCTCACCTGCGGCGGCGTTTGCCGCCGGCGTCATTCCGTTTTTGCCGGGAGATATCGCGAAAGTGGGTGCCGCAGCGCTTGTGCTACCGGCGATAGAACGCTCGCCGATTGTAGTCGGCGGTCGCTCCCCGGTTGCCAACGACCAGGCTCACTCGCTCCGCCAGGACGCATGAGCGAGTCGTACGTTCTCGAGGCCCGGAATATCTCCGTTTTCGCTTCCCGCGAAACACTGCTCGAAAACGTCTCGCTCGCTGTGCCCGACGCAGCCATATCGGTTCTCGCCGGCCCGGTCGGTGCCGGCAAAAGCGTGCTTGTGCGGGTACTCGGAGGGCTCGTTACTCCGCACGACGGCGTCCTCTGCGGCGCGGCACGCGGGCGCTGCGGCGTGGTTCTTCAGGACGCCGCAGCGCATCTGCTCGGTGCCACGGTTGAGGAGGACATTCACCTATCGCTCGACAAGAGACGTTACAGCGACACCGACCGCGCGCGCCGCACGAGAGAAGTGCTTTCGGCGTGCGGAATATACCATCTCGCCTCGAGGGCAATTCAGCATCTTTCAAGCGGTGAGGCCCGCCTGTGCGCGCTCGCGGCAACGATGGCGGCCTCGCCTCGCCTGCTGATTTGCGACGAACCCTTCGCAAACCTCGACTGGAACGGCGTTGACCGCGTTCTTCGGGCGCTTCTATCGTACACACGAGAGGGCGGCGCCGTGCTTGCGGTAACCCACGAAACGGAAAAACTACTCGCACACGCGAAACGTCTCTTTGTGCTCGAGCCGCGAGGTCCGATTCACACCTTCTCGCTGCCGCAAGACTTACGCGCGGCATCGACTCGATCGCAGGTTGAAGCGTACGGGCTGCGCATGCGCGGACCGGTGGAGAAAATGAGCTGGCTGAAGAACGAAGATTCGGTTCAAGCGCCCGTACGATTCGCTTCGGGCTGACCATGGGGACTCATACAAGGTGAAAGACAGAATTGCATTCACCGCCGCCGACAGGAATGCCCCTTTCTACCGCTTCCCTCCCGGCGTATCGCTTCTGGTGATTCTGGCAGCCCAGACGGCGATCGTATGGGTTCCTCCGACGGGTGCCGTCGGCTTGAGTGCGCTTCTGCTCCTTGCCGCCGCACTCGCCCGACGGCCGGTTCACACGGTGCTGCTCAACGCCTGGCCGGTGCTTGTGCTCGCCCTTTTCACGGCGCTTCGAAGCGACAGTGCCGGGCTCACCGATCGACTAACCGTATTCATGCGCTTTTGCTTTATGATCGTCGCGGCAGATTTCTATATCACTTCGTTTTCCTGGCAGCCGGCGCTCGCCCGGCTTGCCACTACTCCATTAGAACGCCGTGCGCGCGATAGGCAACCCGCCACTCTGCGCCTCCGCAGCCGAATAGCGGTATCCACAGCCACGGTAGCGCTCGCTCTCTGGCTCGCCGTGCTTCACATTCCGGGAGTCATCACCCGCCTAAGGGCGCGGCGGGATGCCGCGCGGGCTCGAGGCATCCCCTCGCGCCGCCTGCTCGCACCCGCGGCGCTTTCATCGCTTCTGACCCAGCTCATCGCCGACGCGGACACGAGAGCGGAGGCGATTGCAGCCCGAGGGCTTCTCTCGGAAGCCCCAACGTCCGATACTCGGAATTTCCGCCGTTAAACCCGCCGTGGAACCTCTCGCCCTGCAATCGCTTCGCGTGCTATATTCCCCGGCATGAGTCTGGACTTTCAAACGAAGGTATTTAACAAGGAAACAGTGAAGCTCGCCGGGACACGCGAATCGATTGTCAGAGGCGGTCGAAACCTGTTCGAAAAGCTTCCCGAAGCGTTCACCGGTATAAGCCGGATTGGCGTTATCGGATGGGGAAGCCAGGGGCCTGCGCAGGCGCAGAACTTGCGCGACAGCCTCGAGCATACCAATATCACCGTCACCGTCGGCTTACGAAGCGGTTCTTCATCATGGAAAGCCGCCGAAGCAGCGGGATTCTCCGAGGCGGACGGAACTCTCGGGGAAATGATGGAGGTGGTCGCCGCGAGCGATCTTGTGCTGCTGCTTATTTCCGATGCAGCGCAAGCCTCACGCTACCGGGAAGTATTCGACGCGATGAAACCCGGCGCCACCCTCGGGTTGAGCCACGGCTTTCTCATCGGACACCTGAAGGCGGTAGGAGACTCCCTTCCGGAAAATATGAACGTCATCGGCGTATGTCCGAAGGGCATGGGGCCATCGGTTCGGCGACTGTACGAACAGGGAAAGGAAGTCAACGGCGCAGGCATTAACACAAGCTTCTGTGTCGAACAGGATGTGGACGGCCGCGCTACCGACATTGCGATCGGCTGGTCGATCGCGCTCGGCGCGCCGTTTACCTTTAAGACGAGCCTCGAAATGGAGTACCGCTCGGATATTTTCGGCGAACGCGGTATTCTGCTCGGCGCCGTACACGGCATCGTCGAAGGACTCTTTCGCCGCTACGTAGGCGAAGGCGTCGACGAAGAACAGGCCTACCTCGACGCGGTAGAGGCGATCACCGGACCGATCTCGGAGACCATCAGTCACCGCGGAATTCGCGCCGTATACGATGCACTCGATTCGCAGGGCAAACAGGAATTCGAGAAAGCGTACTCGGCGGCCTATTGGCCCTGCTACGAGATACTCTACGAAATCTATCAGGAAGTGCGCAGCGGCAACGAAATTCGTTCTGTCATTCTGGCAAACGAACGGCTCGAACGTTTTGGAATGACGACCATCGATACGACCCGGCTTTGGCGGGTCGGCGAGTCGGTGCGCTCCGGTGGAAAGCGTGACTCGGTTCGACTGCACCCCTTTACCGCCGGAGTATACGTTGCCTGTATGATCGCTCAGGTCGATGTTTTGAGCGAGTCCGGACACGCGTGGTCAGAGATCGTGAACGAGTCGGTGATTGAGGCTGTGGACAGCCTCAATCCCTATATGCACTACCGCGGCGTCGCGTTCATGGTCGACAACTGTTCGACCACAGCACGCCTCGGTGCGAGAAAGTGGGCGCCACGATTCGACTACAATCTTGACCAGGCGGCCTATTCCCTACTCGATACGCACGCAAAAGTTGACAATAGCGCATTCAAATCGTTCGCAGACCACCCGGTACACGAGGCGATTTCGGTTCTCGCCGAAATGCGTCCGTCTGTCGATATCAGTGTCGGAGGATGATGCCGCATGAGGTGTCCCCGATGTGGAAGCACCGACGACCGCGTCATAGAATCCCGCTCCCTCGCCGCCGGAGAAAGCATCCGGCGACGTCGGGAGTGTCTCTCTTGTCACTATAGATTTACAAGCTACGAGCGAATCGAGGAAAAGCAGCTCATGGTCGTGAAAAGTTCCGGCCGTCGTGAGCCCTTCGAGCGGGTAAAACTGGAACGCGGCGTCCAACGTGCGCTCGAGAAGCGCCCGGTGAGTCAGGCACAGATCGAAGTAATAATCTCGGAGATCGAGGACGAAGCAGCGATTCTCGGTATGCCCGGCTTCGAGATTCAGTCACGCCAGATTGGTGATCTTGTCCTCAAGCGCCTGTATCATACTGACAGGGTGGCGTATATCCGGTTTGCCAGCGTCTATCGCAACTTTGAAAATGTCGATGAGTTCATTCGTGAGATTGACGAGCTGTCGAGGTGGAGCGCGACGAAGGAACCGCCGGCTGATCCGACATGATCCGAGCATTCACTATCGAGACAGGTACCGGATTTTAGCGGCGGAGGGATTTGAACCCCCGACCTAACGGATATGAGCCGTTTGCTCTGCCAACTGAGCTACGCCGCCATGTCGAGAATGCTTCGGACGATAGCAGGCGACTTCGGTCGTGTCAATGCCGTGGGTGAGGCCCGCGGCTCACGCGAGATTGTACTGTCTCGCCGACTCGAACAGTCGCCGATACCAGCGGTTACGGGTCCGGTAATCGTTCTTTTCGTGCGCATCGTCGGTGCGGGCTACACGTTGCTGAATAAGGTTGACGGACTTCCCGAGCTCGGTCGCAGGATCGTCGTACCGCGAATCACGCTCTTTCGGAAGACTCATCGCGTACCAGTAGAGAACCAGAGGAGCGTTTGGATCGAGCGAAACGTGGCGTTGCTCGCGTGAGCAGGCACGCAGTTCACTAACGGCGGTGTCGATATTACCCTGCCTGGCGGTAAGGTAACCGTGGAACGCTCGACACAACCTGTCGACAATGTCGCGCGAGTCGACGATACCGCTTAAAGCTTCTACGCCGTCAAACCCGTTCAACCAGCGCACCGAGAGAATCGGTCGTATCCGATGCGGGGAACGCTGTTCTCTCTGCTCCAGCACCGCGACCGCCTTATCAAGCAGACCGGAGAGTTCGTACGCCTCGGCGGCGAACAATGCCGCTTCCGCGTCCGGCTGGTACGGTTCCAGAACCGATATGGCGCCACTCGTGTCGCCGCGACCGCTGATCGCGCGGGCGAGCCATTTGGTCATAACGGCTTCGGCTTCGTCGTGGGCCGCCTCTCTCGCAACCCTCCGACCGGTCTCGAAAATCATCGTGGCTGACTCATACCTGCCGAGCTCGTGGTAAACGCGGCCCTGCAGAAAGCGTGCGAAAAGCTCCCAATCGCGAACGGCCGCGGTTCGCGCGTCGTTAGCCGCAGAGTCGGCCATTTCGAATGCGAGTGTGTAGTTGCCGTACAGAAACGCCGAGACACCCTCGAGTGCCCTGGAACGAATGCGATTCAACGCATCGAAATCGTAGCCCGGCTCCGAGCGAACCATATGGAAGTACTCGCGTGCCTCCACAACCCGTCCGGCGGCAAGCTGGGCCAACCCGAACTCTATATGGGACTCCCCCACCGTGGACACTCCGGTAAGATCCTGGTACTGCAGCACGCACCGGCGTATGCGCCGTTCGGTCTCCTCCCTGTTATTGACGGCGAGATGAAACCGCGCTTGCTCGAGGGTGACTCTCGCGCGGACCGCAGCACTGGCGCGTTCGACCGATTGTTGATCGAGACTTTCGTAGTAACGCGCGGCGTTGCTCGCGTCGTTGCTGCGCAGCGCCTGCGCAAGTCTTATAACCGACATATGAACCTGCATATCCGTGCGCGTATCCTCCCTGTCGGAGGCCGAACCGGTCGTAAGTGTTCCATCGAGAAGCTTCTCGAGCAGCTTCGATTCACCACGTCTTACAAGTTGCTCGCTGAAGTGAATCAACGCCTCAAGACTCACCTCCGGGTCCCGTGACCCGGATACGAGAATGTACCGATCGGGGGACAGCTCGAGATTACCAAGCCGAAACCTGCGATACACGGCATTAGCAGCCCTATCTTTCAACTCGTCGGCCCGCGACCCGAGTCGCTGCGACAGCCGCGACATCATAGACGTGTAGCTCGGATAGACAAAGTGACTATCCCGGATCAGACCCGAGCTCGACAGGGATCTCCATAGTTCACCGACAGCGGTGTGAGAATGCCCAACGGCAACAAGGATATCGGTAAGTTCACCTACCCCGAGTCGCCCGCCGGCGAGTCCGCCGATGTACAGCGCGTCGCGCTCGGGTTCACTAAGACTTTCGACGAGGAGCTCCACGAGCTGGTCGGGAGCGTCATCTTCGTTTATCGCCGGGACTCGTTCGGTTCGTTCGACAAGCCACATATAATGATACAGATGCATCAGACGGCCTCGACTGAGTGAATGCACCCGCTCGACGGCGTCCTGATGGATTTGCGGGGGAAGTGATCCGAGCACCTCCGAAACCGCCGGAATACTGAGACTGCGGACGCCGACTTTTGCATACGGTAAATCCCGAAATGAGAAAGGAACATACGGGCGCGTACTTGTGGCCACGAGAACCACCGGACCCCCGGACCGGAAACCCGAGCATGCTTCGACAATGAGTTCGGCAACCGTCTCCGGCAATTCGTCGATCTGTTCTATCACAATCAGAGCCGGAAACGAGCGCTCACGCATTCGGCGTACGTAGCTGTCCAGAAACAGCCGAAGCGCCTTGGCCAGTTCGCCCGTGTAGGAATCTGGTTGGAGTTGCCCCGGACTCCCCGACCAGGCGCCCGAAAGTGCGTACTGCACGCGCTTCCAGAGCCACGCTTCATCCTCATCGAGATAGTGCTCTACACTGTATCGATGCTCATGCTCGGCCAGGGCAGCGAATACCGTCTCCGGTTCAACTGAATCGGGAGGAGGGAATACGGTCGGCACGTCCGGCAGCCCGGAAATCGCCGCCGCGGCGCGGCGGGCGACGAAACCGACACCCGATCCTTCGGCGCCGTAGATAAGCGCCACCGACAGAGTATCCTCGTCCGACTGCGAGCCGAGCACCGCGCAGCCCCGCTGTATTTCAGAGACCACCGAGTCAAGAACCGTAGTCCTGTCAATGAACTCGTCAATCGACGGCAAAACCCTTGAGTCGGTAACCTTACCAATGGCCTTCCAGAGGTCGAGTCGTCGCTCGAGCTTCAAAAAGGGCATTAACATGCTCGACGCATTCCGACCGATCCAAAGCCCTCCCTCGGGAGGTATCCGGCGAAGAAACAGTTCGAGTTGATCGCGGGCTGAGATCTCATCAGAACGAACGATGTGTTCCATGCACAGCGCGTACCCGAACAGTTCCTGCTCCTGGGCCGCATATATTTCGGTAAGTTGCCAGACGGTTTCCACAAGAGCGCCGAGTTCGTGGGAGCCCGCGTACGGAAACCGATATACGGCTATTCCGCCGCGACGCGACATCGGTTCACCACCGGCGGTAAGGACGCGGGACTCGGTATCCCGCTCGAGTCGATCGAGTAAGTCGGGGTTCACCTTGGACAACTGTTTCGATGCCGCTATCTCGACTGCGAGAAAATACATACGTTAATAATTGTAGTGCAATTGCAGGCCGAATGCGACACGAGGTGCAGTTCGGCAGTGTTGGATCAACGCTCCGATTGCTCTTCGGACCAATCGCGATCGTCGAGATCAATTCCGCCGTTGTAGTCACGCCCGTAGAGACCGGTCATCAGACGTTCGGCGTCCTCGTAGGTAAGCTCAACGAAGCGCACCGCCACGTAGGTTGTTACCTGCCCTGAATACGATCGAACGATCCGCCCTTTCGCGGGAATGGTATGCCCGGAAACATCGATCTCGAGATTGATGTCTTCACCCGGTGTTACACGGTCGCTGCCGTCCTGTATGGCGAACAGTACCCCCGATGCGCTTATGTCGATGAGATCGGCTGCACGAGGTTTAGGCTTGGCGCCGCCCTCAAAATATCCATTGGCATTCAGAGCGTAGGCCAGTATTCGCGCAAACTGTCTGACAAACTCGACGGTGCTCGGTGTGAACTCCCCGGCCCCTGCCGTCTGCAGAAGATAGATGTACCCGATCGCGTATTCGCGGAACAGAACCGGACAATACATCTCTTCCTGAATCGAGGCACTCCGCAATCGCTGCTCTTCGGATTGAAGCTCACGCGCGATCGTACGTACCGAAGCGGCGTCTTCGTACAATTGAGTGATAAGCTCTCTGTCGGATAGGACCCAGTCGGATACGGACGTACCCTTCAGACGTTCCGATACGTTAAGCGGCAGCACGAGAATCTTCCCGCTGCGCACGATTACATCTTCCGCCATGCCGTGTGGTTTACGGCCGCGGAACATGACAATCTTTGTTTCCGCGGCGATCATGGAAGCCCTTTCCCGGAACGAGCGCATCAAGGAGGAGATATTCGCGGGATTGAAGCTATACCCGAGTTTTATATCTTCTTCGATTCGCTGCGAGCGCTCGCTTCGGGGAAAGTCGAGCTCGAGCGCTCCGTCAGGAAGAAACACCCGGACAGAGACGCCGGTCTCCGGTCTTATCCGCTCGTGCGAGCGCTCGAGACGACGGTAAATCGCATCCGGATTAGAAAGGATCGGTCGTTCCTGCGCATCGCGACCTCGCACCAGGGCTCGAAAGGTCATTACATGACCGTTCATGGAAAAGTACACGTTGACCTCGGAGCCGAAGTCGAGTTCACAAGCTTCCTTGAGTGCGACCACCAGGGTTTCCCGATCATACGAAACGAGCACACCCGGAACGCGCTCGGACTGAGCGTGTATAACGATCTCGGTTTCCGAATCGACAAGGCTCTTCAGAACGAACTCTTTCTGGACGCGCTGCATGCTTATGGCCACGTCTACTCCTCCAGTGCTCTGAAGTCTATCTGAACGTCGTCGACGGCCCTATCCTCGGTGAGGTAGACCTCGCCGGACACGCTCGAAATCGCTTCTCGAACCGTCTCTTCGGCAAACAGGCGTACATTCACCGAAACACCATCATCGAGCGTCTCGGAAACGCCGATACGAAAACGCTCGAATGAAACCTCCCCATCGATAACAGGCTGCACACGCCGTCGCACGCTCGATTCGCGCCGATCGTGCACCAATTCCGCTGTCAGATCTCCCTGTCGGAGCGCCGCGAGAAAGTCTTCGACAACATCGTACCCCTTCTGCTGCCGCCCGTCGGATGTACCGAGTCCCGGATACGTCGATCCCAGCGGGCCAATTTCACGGTCCGCGGCGAGCACCGGCCGCGCATCCGCGATCTCCGGCAAATGAAGGCTGAACTGGTCGGAGACTTCTTCCGCTTCCCTCAATTCGCTCCCGCTCGCAGGGTCGGGCTCGCTTGTCTCGCGCAGGCGATCGCTTCCCGGCTCCGGTGGCTCCCAGCTATCGTCCTGAGGGGAGACCGGCGCATCTTCGGCGCCTGCGTCCGGCGCACCGCTGGTGGTTGCCGAATCCCCACCGCAGGATGCAAACAGCATCCCGCACAGAAACAAAGCGGCGATCGCGAACGACCGGCCCGTCGCGCAGACCGATGTCAGGCGGTCTGTCCGCTCGCCGGACCACGCATAACCGGAAGCCTCGTCGCGGAACCGCAGGTTTACAGCCGAAGCACAAGTCGGTAGGCTCGGCTCACCGTGACACCTCATGACCGTATACTCTCGCATATCGAACGCGATTACAATCGACCCGTACGGGATCCGCTATGGAAACACATCTATCTTTCCGACGGGCTGATGCGCGTCATCGATACATCCGTTTTTCAAAAACTCAGCCGGATCAAACAACTCGGACCTACGTTTCTGGTGTACCCCGGTGCGACCCATACGCGACTGAACCACAGTTTAGGAGTCTTTCACATCGGCAGGATTATGATCCGCACGCTGTTGACCAAGCCGCAGTGCCCCGACCTGACCCTCGATGGCGCGAAAGCGTTTCTCGCGGCGTGTCTTCTCCACGATCTCGGCCATTTCCCCTATACGCACTCGCTCAAAGAGTTGCCGCTGCGAGAACACGAACAGCTTACCGGCGAGCTTGTCACCGAAGGAACGCTCGCCGCGAGGCTTCGCGACGATAGCGGTACCGACCCCGAGATCGTCAGGGCGATAGTCGACGAAACGGTTTCGATCGATCGCGATTCGGAAATCTCGTTTTATCGAAGCATCCTCTCGGGCACGCTCGATCCGGACAAGCTCGACTACCTGAACCGGGATGCATACTTCTGCGGGGTTCCGTACGGTCTGCAGGATATCGATTTTGCCGTCAGCCGCATTCAGCCCACGCCAGGTCACCGACTGGGGCTCGACGGAGACGGCGTGTCGGCGGTCGAGAACATTCTATTCTCCAAATACCTCATGTACCGGGCAGTGTACTGGCACCGTACCGTCAGAGTGGCAACCGCCATGATTAAGAAAGGGCTCTACCAGGGCCTTCGGCAGGGAGAAATCACGCCGCAGGAACTCTACGGGCTCGACGACGAGCAGTTTTTTGCGCGCTTCTCAGAGGAAACGCTACCGGCGTTTCGTCTCATCGAGAATGTTCCCGACAGGCGTCTGCATAAGACCGTCGTCGAACGCGCCTGGAACAGCGGGATACCGTCGTCGCCCCGGATCGAAACGCTCGACGGGCGCGCACAGATTGAACAGGAGATCGCGGCTATACTCTCGCCGGAGGCCGGTCGCCGTATCGCCGATGAGGAGATTATTGTCGATCTGCCCGAGGCCGTTTCCTTCGAAATATCCATGCCGGTCTCAGGTGAATCCTCAGTTTCCGATTACCCCGAGGCAGGCACCGTGTTCACACCGGGAGTTATACAGGATTTTACGAAAACGCTACGTCGTCTTCGCCTTATGGTGTCGCGCGAACTCGCAGAGTCGCTGAGTCGCGACACGATTGCACGCGCGTTTGATGCGGTCACTTCGCATTATTGAACGATCCGTGCAAGTGGTTATACAGTAGGCACACAAGAAGATGAAACAGTCTAAGGTAATGAAGGAACGGATTCGCCGGGTACGGGTGCTGTTCTCGGAGCTCGGGTACGACTTTCTCGAGGGTGAGCTGATAGACGATACGTACAGCGCCGGGATCGAGCACGGCGATTTTCAGGCGGGCCTGTTCATAGATCGTGAAAGCAAATTTCTGGAAATAGCGTTTACCTTCTCCTTTTCCGTTTCGCTCGAGGAGTTTATCCGGGATAAACTCGACGAGATTTTCCAAATCTGCTACGAGTTCGGCTGTTACACAAACCTTGAAACCAGCCGTGAAGAGATAAGCTTCTCGATCTTTTCCAAGCTCCACTACGCGGGCATGAATTACTTCAGCCTGAAGGAAACCGTCCGAGACCTTCGCGGCGCTATCGCCGGCATAAGCGAAGTACTCGAAATAGCGAGCGAAACGTCGGGAGATGAAGATGAGTATGGAAATCCATAATCTTATGGAGGACGTGGTAGTTAACCTCATTCACTCCATCTGCGACGAAGAGGAGACGGCAAAGGAGTTCGGCTATTGCACTTCGCCCGAATGCAGAGTGGACGCGGTGTGCTACGTGCTCAACAGGACACAACCGCGATACGTAAGCAGCGCCCGGGGAATGTCCCACACAGCCTACGAACAGGAACGCGATACGCAGGCGCACATTGACCTCGTCGCCCTTGCGCACGAGGCGCTCAGGCGAATCTCCTCGTTTCGTCGATCGTACTATACCGATAGCGAATCCTATCAAAGCGTGGACGCGCCCGATGACACCGATACGGCGCTTCCCATTATTACCGGTCGACTGCTCGACGCCGATACGTTTCGACCGGTCACCGATGTAAGCGTAGCGCTGTTGTACGAGGGAACGGTAATACCGATGATAGACCGTCGCTGGGATAATCCGTACGAGGTGACCGGCAACGCATCCGGACGATACTCGTTCTGGCCAAAGACGCCTTCTAAAGAAAAGGGCACCAGCGAGTTCGAGTTCTCGATCGCTGTCGACGACTCACGGTTCGAACCGTTTCGGCACTACTTCCGTGTACCGGTAATCGACGAACGCCCATCGCGGTCTGCTGCCGGGCTTATTCGCCATTTCGAGCACGTGATCCCCGACCTTTACCTGGTGCCCGATAAACCGGACGAAAACGACGAACGCGGCTGATTCGCTCGAAGTCACATAGACAGGCCGCCACGCGTCCAGGCGGCGGCTCGCGCTTTTACGGGCCGCCACGCGTCCAGGCGGCGGCTCGCGCTTTTCTCAGTGAAACTCAGTGTGA
>JBKGYS010000058.1:0-14795 GCA_046545955.1 Spirochaetales bacterium
AAGTAAGCCATGGCAGATAATACCAAGAATACGCAACGACACGCTGCCGATATTGCAGCGCGGGAAAATGAGCTTCGTTTCCAGGCCTCTTCTCGCGGCACTATCCTGGGATCGAGACGCGCACAGCGGATCCTCGGCGCGATTCCCTCCCGCCTGTTCGTTCTCTTTATTCTCGCAATCTGGACGCTCCCGTCAATCGGGCTTCTCGTCAGCTCTTTTCGAACAGAATTGGCTATACAGCAGTCCGGCTGGTGGATGGGGCTCCTGAATTTTACCGACTTCGAACAGTGGACAATAGCAAACTACGAACAGGTCCTGACCGCGGACGGTATGGGTGTAGGTTTCTTTAACAGTATCCTGATTACATTGCCGTCTACGGTTATCCCTATTACCATCGCCGCCTTCGCTGCGTACGCGATTGCCTGGATGCGGTTTCCCGGCCGGTATATTCTGTTTGTGCTTATAGTTGGCCTGCTTGTCGTACCGCTGCAGATGGCGCTTATACCGGTTCTTCGTGTGTACACGCGCTATCAGATTAACGGAACGTATGTAGGAATGTGGCTTGCGCACACCGGATTCGGCTTGCCTCTGGCTACCTACCTGCTCTACGGCTACATTTCGAGTATTCCTCAATCGATCCTCGAGTCGGCGTTCGCCGACGGAGCGACACCGTGGCTTACTTTCACACGGCTTATATTGCCGCTTTCGATTCCGGCGGTCGCCTCGTTCGCGATTTTTCAGTTCCTGTGGGTATGGAATGACCTTCTCGTGGCGCTTGTTTTCTTCGGCACACGGCGACCGATTGTAACGACGCGCTTGGCTGAGCTCGTCGGCAGCCGCGGCCAATCGTGGCACACACTCACCGCCGGCGCGTTCGTGAGTATGGTTGTCCCGCTCATTATCTTCTTCTCGCTGCAGCGCTACTTCGTGCGGGGAATGATGGCGGGTTCGGTTAAAGGATAAGTACACAGCTGCCCGGTCCGGTTCTGCCGGATAATAAGAGGCCGCTGTATTATGGCCCGCCGCCCGCTTTCGCGGCCTCCGCGATAGTCGTGCCCGGCGGGCTCTCTTTTATTTGGATAAGTTCGCTTGGCCTATGCGCTTATGAAACGACGAAGAGTCTCGGCAGCCGATGTTGCGCGCGAAGCGGGAGTGTCCCGCACCACCGTGTCGTTTGTTCTCAACAACACGCCCGGCAAAAGTATCTCCGAGGATACCCGGCAGCGCGTACTCGAAGCGTGTCAACGGCTCGACTACGAGCCCGACGAAAACGCCCGCCGGGTGGCAATGGTAAGAAATCAGACCGTCGGACTCTATATTCGCCACAGCCAGTACGTCTACACCGATGCATTTATCGTGCGAACGGTAGAAGGAATGGCCCAGGCGGTGAACCGCCATCGTGTACAGCTGGTAATTCAGCCCATCTCCCAGGCGGCGGAGATCACCTACGGGAATCTCGTCGAGCGGGATGGACTCGACGGCGTCATACTCATTAACACGCGGCAGAACGACCCGGAACTGCGCGAACTGGTCGATAACCAGGTACCCGTGGTCAGCCTCGATGACCTCGGTGAAACGCCGATTGACCAGGTCTACATAGACAACGCGGGCGCTGCTCAGGAAATGGTAGAATACCTTGCGGGCCTCGGACACGAACGGATCGCGATGATCACCAATGCGCCGATCTACTACACGGCGAGCTCGCTTCGAGTGCGAGGGTACCGCGCGGCCCTCGAGAAGCATGGAATATCGTTCGGCGATCGTTACGTCGAGATCGCGGATTTTTCCGAACAAAGTGGCTATGAAGCGATGACAAGGCTCCTGAAGCTACGACCCCGGCCGACCGCTGTATTCGCCGGAAACGATGTCGTCGCGTACGGGGCGCTTTTCGCGATTCGGGAAGGCGGGTATTCGATTCCGGGAGATATTTCGCTCGTCGGCTTCGATGACGATTACCTCAGCCGCTATCTCAACCCCCCGCTGACGACCATGGCATTGCCGGCCGCCGGCATGGGTTCCGCTGCGGTTGGACGTCTCGTCGAGCGTATGAACCGAATCGACACGGGGCCACCGCAAAAGCTCGTGCTGCCTACCCATATAAGCATTCGTGCATCGGCAGCTCCTCCCCGTAACGCCCCGATTTAGAGGTCCGGCGCTTTTCGTGTCGTCGATTTCCC
Source organism: Spirochaetales bacterium (assembly GCA_046545955.1). Taxonomy (GTDB): domain Bacteria; phylum Spirochaetota; class Spirochaetia; order DSM-27196; family SKKC01; genus SLAN01. Next base: position 2,178 of record JBKGYS010000058.1, read on the forward strand.
GGTATTGTAGGCGACCGGAGCGCAGTGTACATGGAACCGACTCAGGTGGTCGCAGCGGCCGGTCTCAACGCCGTCGTTGCCGCCGCCGCCTTCTATAAGGATGCAGTTACGCTGTCCGGGGCACTCGTGGGGTTTGTCACCGGTAGCGTGATATACGTCGCCGGTGCCGGATACTGGGCGGTGTTAATTCTCTTCTTCCTCTCGTCGACGCTTTTCGGTCGCCTCCGTCCCTCGAAACGGACAGATACTGAGCGGGTACAGGCAAAGGGTGGTCGGCGCGACGGTTGGCAGGTACTCGCCAACGTAGCTCCCGCGGCAATCGCTGCGATAGTGTTCATTCACACGGGTGCTACTTCCGCTATCCGGGTTTATGCAGCGGTAATGGCGGCTGCGACAGCCGACACGTGGTCAAGCGAAATAGGCGTTCTGAGTAACACACCACCTGTCTCCATCCTTACGCTCAAGCCGTCACTGCCGGGTCTTTCGGGAGCCATTTCGACACTGGGCCTGGTCGCCGGCGGCGCAGGCGCGCTGGTCGCTTCCGGTTTCACTGCCTTGACTGCGCTCGCCACCGGGACGCCAACCACAGAAGCGCTCGTAGTATTTTTGATTGGTCTCGGGCTCGGGGTGGCGGGCACGCTCATCGATAGTCTGCTCGGCGCTGCCGCGCAGGTCCAGTACCGCACCTCGGATGGGATGCTCACCGAACGCCCGAATGACCCGGCGGGAGTCGCGCATACCATTGCCCGGGGACTACCCTGGGTAACGAACGACGTGGTCAACTTCGTTACCACATCGTCGGTGGCACTCGCAGCGCTTCTGATTAGTCTGTTCTGATTAGTCAGTAATGGACCCGAGCGGCTGACGCTTCCCTATCGCAGCGACGTTACTCTTTCGCTTTTACTTCGCTCGATAGCCAGCTCAGATACGCAGGAAGCCCCGAGTCGACCGGGAGAAACAGGAGCTCGGGCACATCGTAGGAGTGAATCGTTTGAAGGTGTGCCTCGAAGCGCTCACGCGCTTCCGCTGTAGTCTTGCACAGCAGAATCGATTCCTCTTCGTCGGCGACGCTACCTTCCCAGTGAAAAAAACTGCGTGCACCCGGAAGAATCTGAACGCACGCGGCAAGTCGGGCCTCGACGAGACTTCGCGCTATCCCTGCGGCTTGGTCGGGCGGTGCAGTGGTTATGGCTACTGTGTATTCGGTCATAATCGCACCCTGCCCGAACTACGCGGTATGCTCGGCGACTGCGGCCATTTCCTCATCCCGGAAAATACGGTCGATATCGAGTATGATAATGAACTGCTCCGAGAGCTTTCCAATCCCGTGGATAAAACGGTTATCAATCTTCGTTCCGATAGAGGGAGCCGGTTCGATCTGGCTGTCGTTCAGCCCGATAACCTCCTGGACGGAGTCGGCGAGTGCCCCGATGGTCACGGTATCGTCGTCAATTTCGACTTCGAGAACGACAATGGACGTGTCGATGGTCTGCTCGGTCCTGCCCATGTCGAACTTGAGACGCAGATCGACTACAGGAACAACGCTACCACGGAGATTAATGACGCCACGCATAAAATCCTGCGTTCTCGGAACCTTCGTCACTTCGGTGTATTCGAGCACCTCTTTGACCTTGTTCACTTCGACTGCGTACTGTTCTCCCTCGAGAGTAAATGTCAGGTACTGATGGTCCGCAGTTTGTACGGTGTCGCTCATCATTCATCTCCCGTACCACCGGTTGTGCGGGGGCACTTATACTTTGGCTTTAGATCGATAGTATACGACCGGTGGTCGCCGGGGGTAAAGACTCAGCCACATCTTACTCCGGGCGCTTTCCTTAGAACAGTTTGGCTTTCAGCCGTTCAAGCCGTTTTCCGGTCAACCCCGCCCGTTCCGCGGCTTCGTCGAATCCGACCCCTGCGGCAAGCGCCTTCACTACCTCGTATTCACGAGCCGAAAGACAAGTACCACCGAGCACGTGCTCGCGAAACGCTTCGGTAGCGATCGGGGCAACTTTCCCGGCCATATCGAACATGACCTCCGCGTACGCGCGAATCTCGTACTGGGCATGGCTGTCCAGCCTCAACTCGAGAAAGTGGAACAGATTGTGCAGGTCCACCTGCCAGTACCACTGTGTGTAAAGGCTCAGCGGCAGATTTATTCGCGCGAGCTCCCGGGCAAGCCCGGTGTCGAGCAGTGCTTCATACGCCTCATAGCCTGATCGCTGGCCTTCGACCAACTGGGCTTGAACGTGCTCTGCAAGGTCCGGCGGCAGGGGGGCGCTGTCACGCCCCTGCTTATTGTCGACAGCCTGTGCCGAAATTTCGTCGGACTCGGGCACATAGAATTCATCCTCCATGACACTGTAGCGGCCGCTGATCTCATTGAGTCGCGCCGTACGGTGCCGTACCCACTGCCGGGCGACGAAGATGGGCATCTTCGTGTGAAAGGTCAGAATAACCTGCTCGAAGGGAGATGTATGTCGGTTTCGCATGAGGTAGTTAATAAGACCGCGGTCCTCGCGCACGGTTTTCGTGCCCTTGCCGTAGCTTACCCGAGCCGACTGGACGATACGGTCGTCGCTTCCCATGTAATCAACAAGGCGGACAAATCCCTTGTCGAGAACCCGAACCTCCTGGTCAAGAATCGCATCGGCTTCGGGAACCACGCTGTGTGCCATTAATCTAACCCTCTCATGTGTTCGTACGTGTACCGCCGGTGTATACCCGCGTTATCGCTTGCACGGAATCGGTAGAATCGCCTCCACGCCGGGTCTACGTCCTCACGAAACCGCATCGGCAGAAGCTCCTCGACGGTCACCCCACCGTCCGGGTGGTGATAATGCGTAATCGGCACGGGATCGACATCCGAAACGGTAGCCCCGTCCTGAGTGAACGCTACCGATACGCGAAACACCGCCGAGTCTCCGGTTTCGGCCCGCCAGTGATCGTACTCGGCCGGACCAATCCGCCACGTCTGCCCGGATACGAAGTTACCGAGACTCGGCATGATCACCGCCCGCCTGCCGTCTTCGCCCTCGACGAGTTCCCACGGCTGCAGCACATGCGGATGGTGCCCCCAGAGAATATCCACGCCGGCGTCCACCGCCCTGCGGTAGAAACGCCGTGAGCGGGAATCCGGCGAAGGACGGTACTCGGTTCCGTCGTGCACGCTAAGGATAAACAAATCGTAGCTCTTCGTCACTTCCTCCAGCAAATCGAGAAAGCCGTCGGCGGCTTCCTCGGCGTGCGGAACGTAGTAGGTCAACTCCGAACCGCTGTGATCGTTAAGAATGCGGGTTATCGCGAGTACACCGATGCTTTTCCCCTCCCACTCGATGGAAGTGACTTCGAATCGGCCGTCGGACTCTCCTCTCGCACCGGAGAAGTGGATTCGGTGCCTGTCGGCCAGCTGCGAAAGCGATTCCCGTGTAGCAAGTACACCGTCGGACTTGTAGTCGGTCGTGTGATTGTTGGCAATCGAGAAAACATTGAGGCCGGAATCGATTGCCGATTCCACGTAAGAAGTATGTACATTGAAGCGAGGGTAGGATGCCCAGGGGCGGTCGGAATCCACGACGAACTCGAGCTGTCCGAAGGCGTAGTCGCTATCCTTGAAGTAGGAGGAAACCGGCGAATAAATTCTGCCGTAGTCATTCATCCCGAAGTTGACGTCGTGCGCCATGATATCGCCGATGAATGCGAGACGAAGCGGGCGCGGCGGACTTTCGGCGCCAAGCCCCAACACGAGGAAGTTCACATGAAAACAAATGCCCACGATTATGCCAGGCCATTTGCGGGCGCGTCCCACGGCAACAGGGAGTATGCAAAGCATCGGGCGACTATTGCAAGCGCGGTGTGGTTGTTGACGCTCCCGGCGATGCTTGTGCTGTTTCGCGCGACCCCATCCGAAATCGGACGACATCTCCTGCCGGCGGCAGTATATCCGACCATGAGCGTGTTTCCGTTTGTCCTCGCCGCCCTTTCTCCCCGCGCAGCGACGTTTACCGCCGCGATGGTGCTATCGGCGATCTCGATTCCGGTCCTTCTGGTCGGGTCGGGCCTCGCCGTCGGGGGCGACATACTGCTTGTTGTCGCGTTACCGAGCGCCGTCGGATACGCGGCATTCGGGCTGCTTGTCGGTCGTCTGTCCGGCCGTCGCCTCGTATTGGTGACCTCGACGGTTTCGGTGGTCCTTGTGATTCCGCTTGTCCTGTATTGGCTCGACCCAAACACGGCGGCAGCTACCGCGCTGCCGGGAAGCGGACCCCTCGGCCTCACCGCCATGCTGCTCGGACGATCGCCGACCTGGGCGCGCTTCGGCCCCGCATGGATATCCACCGGTGTGTACTCGTTTGCCGGTTGTATCGCGGCACTTGCCGTCGCCGCTACGGCGAAGTGGCCGAGGATACCTACCGGTAGCCAGTAGCGGGTTTAGCGGTTACGGTTACCCTGCTATGACGCCTCACGTTTCTCCATACCGCCGCATTCTCCGGCTTACTGTTGTTGTGCTGCTCGCCGTTCCTCCGCTTTTCGCCCAGGAGCACCCGGGAGACGACTACCTCGAGCTGGAGACCGTCGAACGCGACGACGGCGAAATCGAGTTCCGGGCGTACAACCGGCATATCGTTCCCTTATGGATTCATATAGAGTTCCCGCGACTCGAAGGGTATCAGGCTGATGTTGATCTGCCGTTCGCCGGGCTCGTTCCGCTGTCCGATTCGCTCGACCGGGAGTCGCCGAGCCGGCGCGCTGAGGAGAGCCCGCCGGGAAGGGCCGAAAATAACGACGGCACGGTGCTGTTCAGCCTGAAGCCCGAAGACGGCGCCCGACGCCTCGCTTATCAGATTCGGTATACCTACGCGAGAGGGCGGCCGGACGAAGCCGACCACGATGACAACCACGTCTACCTTATGCCCTTCGAGCACGGGAAACGCTACCGTCTCGATCAGGGCTACAACGGCGAGTTCACGCATTACGAAGAGAACAAATACGCGCTCGATTTCGCTATGGATGAAGGAACGCCGATCCACGCCGCGCGCTCGGGAACCGTCATCGAAGTGAAAGACGACTCCGCCCGCGGCGGCGCCTCGACCGCGTACGCCCAGGAAGCCAACTACATTTTCGTGCTGCACGAGGATGGAAGCGTCGGAAACTACGTTCATCTCGAGCGCGGTGGCGCGCAGGTAGCACCGGGAGACGAGGTGGAAGCAGGCGAGCGGATCGGACTCAGCGGAAACACGGGACAAAGCTCGGGCCCCCACCTGCACTTCGACGTTCGGGTTCCAACACGCGACGGGCGCATGCAGAGCATACCAACCCGCTTCCGACACCACGACGGTACAACCGTCGACGGAGATCTTCGCGAGGGAGCGTACTACTACGCCCGCCACCCGGGCGGAGAGGACTTCGAGGTGGAGCTTGGCTCGGAGTTGGAAAACGAGGACTACGAAGACCACAGCCGATCGATCGAGCGCAGCGACAGCATTGATTTCGACACCGAGCAAATCGACGACACCACGGTCGTATACGTTCGAAACGGTTTCGAACAGGACGTGTCGGTCGAAATAGATTTTCAACTTCAGGGGCTCGATGCAACTACCCCCGAGTCGGTGGAGATGGAGATTCCGCGCCTGACCGAGCGGTTTCTTACTATTCTTCGGCCGAAGGAAAGTGCAAGCCGGATGCAATACGGGTTCGATATTCGCTATAATCGGATTGAGTAATCGGTCGCCGACCGAGCATAATGCGAGGCAGTATGAGTAAAAGACGAGTTGTAGTAACGGGCATAGGCACGGTTAACCCATTAGGCAATTCCGTGGAGCAATCCTGGAACACGGTTATCCGGGGGCAAAGTGGCATCGGGCCTATAACACGGTTCGACGCTTCCCATTTACCGACTCAGATCGCCGGTGAGGTGCGGGAGTTCGACTATCGCGACTACTTCGAAGGCGATATGGCCAAGAAGGCCAAACGTATGGATAACTTCTGCCATTACGCGGTGGCAGCCGCTCGCGAAGCAGCCGAGCAGGCGGATCTTTCATCGCTCGACAACCGGCAGCGCATAGGAGTCGGACTCGGAAGCGGCATCGGGGGATTGAACGTTCAGTACGAGAATTCGGTGGCCCTCGAAAACAAGGGGCCGCGGCGGGTCAGTCCGTTCTACATACCCATGTCCATCGGGAATATGGCTTCGGGTATCCTGAGTATTGTCTACGGAGCCACTGGGCCGAACATCAGCATGCAGACAGCGTGCGCGACGGCGAACCATTCAATCGCCATGTCGCAGATGATCATTTCCAACAACATGGCCGACGTGATGATCGCCGGCGGCGCCGAAAGCACCATCAACGAGATTTCGGTCGTTGCCTTCGGAAACATGCGGGCGCTTTCCACGCGCAACGACGCGCCCGGACGCGCCTCCCGACCCTACGACCGGGACCGCGACGGGTTCGTACTCAGCGAAGGCGCAGCCGTGCTCATCCTCGAAGAGTACGAGCACGCGAAGCGGCGCGGGGCGCCTATCCTCTGCGAGGTACTCGCGTGCGGAATGTCAGGCGACGCCTACGACTTTGTCGCGCCCGATCCGGAGGGGAGAGGCGCGGACTACGCCATGAGGATGGCGCTCGAACAGGCTGAGATTTCCGCCTCCGACATAGACTACGTGAACACCCACGGAACCTCGACGCCGGTGGGAGACCGTGCCGAGCTCTTAGGGGTTCGGTCGGTCTTCGGCGAGGGCGAGGAAAGGCCCTATGTCGGCTCGACGAAGGGATATCACGGACATCTGCTCGGCGCGACCGCGGGAATAGAGGCCATACTGACGATCTGTGCGATGAGAGACGGGATCGTACCGGCAAACATCAACATAGAAACTCCCGATCATGATATGCCGAAGGTCAAGCTTCCGACCGAAAACGTGAAGACCGAAGTCCGCACGGCGCTTTCCAACTCGTTCGGATTCGGTGGGCATAACTCAAGCCTTGTGCTTCGAGCGCTGTGATCCTGCCACAGCTCAGACGAGTTTGCGAGGAATAGTCTCGATCCAGCTTCGGCTGTAGGCGCGTATATCCCCCTCGTAGCCGTCGAGACTTGCGTGAAGCTCGAAAGTCTCCTCGGTACAACGGAGTACCGTCCGTGTTTCGGTGCGCACCGACCACGATCCCCGCTTCAGCGCGCGAACGCAGAACATCTCCGCCTCGGCCGAACTCACGTCGTCGCCCCGGTAGCGAAACCATTCGTCTGTTCGCCGCTCCACTTCGAGATCGATGCTTTCGATCCGGTACCGACCCTGATCGCCGATAACCTGCAGTTCCGACTGTTCGCGGGCAAGGTCGCGCACCACAAACCAGTTGTGCTCAGCCGGCTTGATAACCGTCTTTTCGGGAGCAGGCGTACGTTCGGCCGGTTCGAACCAGCCATCCGCCGGATCGCGTTCGTCGGTCGAATGCCGCACCGGGAGATTAACCGCACACCCAGCGGTATTCAGCTCGAGACGAACCGGTCGCGGAGATGGCCACGCGAGCGGCCAGTAGCTCGTCGAAATCGAAAGCCGAATACGGTGTCCCGGACTGAAGCGCTGTGCGATGTAGTTAAGCTCCACAACGACTTTCTCCGGTTTACCGGGCTCGAGCGGCTCGGGATGCTCGTGGGATTTGCGGTGGGTAAGGTTCAATAGCCCGTAGGTCACCCGCGTCGCTTTCCCGCTTGGGGCAACGTCGCTCAATCGAACCGCAACCATAGCGACCGGCTCGTTACTCGAAAGCTCGAGCTCTACCGTCGGAGCACCGAGAATCTCACAAGCCTCCGAAAGCTCTTCGCTGTCGAAAACAAGCGAACCACCGTCCTCCTCGCGCTGATCGTAGGGAAGGTCCGGAGCGCTTGCGTAGGAACACCACTTTCCGGCGAAAAGCCCGACACTCAGCGGCGACTGAATGCTCAGGCGCTCGGCGGCAGGCTCGGGCGCATCGTCCCAGCTTGAGTCACGACCGCTACCGGCGTGCTCAGAGTCGCCGCTGTCGTCGGGAGGAAGCAATCGCCCGCGAACGAGTCGACGGCGGGTGCAGATAACGTTGCCCGAGGGCCACTGCTCTTCGCTTACCCACCTTCCCGGGCGCATCCGGTAGTCGGTAGCCGGGTTCACGCTTTCGAGCATCCACGCCCGGAGCGCCGGCTCATCCATGACGCCGGTATCTTTGCCCCGCATCCAGTAGTCCCAGAAGCGCACGCACTCCTGCAGAAACCCGATCGCAGGCCCCGGAGTACCGAGATGCGGGTAGGTATGGCTCCAAGGTCCGACAATACCAAGACACGGCGATTTCAGACCTGCGAGCAGCCGGAACACCGCGTTGGAGTAGCCGTCCGCCCAGCCGCTGACCGCCATAACAGGGACCTCGATATCGCCGTAATTCTCGCACACGGATCCGTGCTTCCAGTATTCATCCCGATGCTGATGCTCGAGCCAGGCCTTGAGCCACAGCCCGCTTCCCTCGAGGCGCTCGAGCCACATGTCGCGCCATGCATCGCCGACGAGTTGCGGATCCGGCGGCATGGAATTGTAGGCGAACATGGTCGACGCCCACGATGCGTTATCACCTAAAAGACATCCACCCATATAATGGACGTCGTCGGCGTAGCGGTCGTCGGTCGAACACACGCTTACCACCGCTTTGAGCGCCTCGGGCCTGCGGGCCGCGATCTGAAGGCCGTTGAACCCGCCCCAGGAAATACCGATCATTCCAACCTGCCCGTCCGACCACGGTTGGGAAGCGATCCACGCGATCACATCCTCGCCGTCGTCGAGCTCCTGCGGCAGATACTCGTCGGCGAGTATACCCTCCGAGTCGCCGCTTCCGCGCAGATCCACGCGAATCGAGGCGTAGCCGCACGAGGCGAAGTACGGATGCATGCCCGCATCCCGCCCTCGAGTCATATCGCGTTTTCGGTACGGAATATACTCGAGAATCGTCGGAGCCGCGGCCTCGCCCGGCAGCCAGATACGGGCGGCGAGCTTCGTGCCGTCGCGCATAGGAATCCAGGCGTGTTCGATCGTGCGAACCGCCTCGGCCGGACGAACCGTAGTACTCACGCCACACCTCCGCCGGCTTCGCGTGATTCCTCCGGTTCGCCACCTTCCGGGACCGCGTGTGGCACGGCGCCGAGCCGCTGCACCCGGGCACGGCGTCGGCGACGTTTTTTCGGCGCGCTTCCCAGCGTGAAGTCGAGCATCTCAAGGCAGCGCCGCCTGCGCTCGAGAAGCTCCTTCTGCGTAGACGCCCCGAGATAGATATCGGCGAGTTCGTAGCTGTACGCGTCCTCGTCGAGGAGCGCGGAAAGCTGCGTCCCCTCGTCGACGAGCATGGTTATGTGCGAATCGGGGACCGCCGACTCGATACGGCGAAGATCGGCGGGCTCGGGAAGCGATGAAATAACCGCATCGCGGAATGCGTGTACGAAGCACTTGGCCGCCACCTTGCTCGGTCCGTCGCGGTGGGGCATGTGCGGTTCACGCCCGAGGGCAACATCGACGACAACCGACTGGTTCGACGCCCCGTCGACGCGCTCAAACAGAAAAGCGTGCGACTGCGAGGCGCGCGGGTTGATTTCGAGAAGCCACACCTTGCCGGTCGACGGCTGATAGTAGAACTCCGCGTTAAACGCGCTGTTGTCGAATCCGATGCGCTCGATGACCACCCGCGATATTGTTTCCATCTTTTGCTGGACCCATTTCGGAAGGTGCGAAGGATACTGATAGCGAGAAAAGGTAGACCCGTTACTCTCGCGGATGGAGTCGACTACGCCGTAGACCACGACCGTTCCGTGCTGCGCGTAGCCTTCGACGGTACACTGACGCCCGCCGATAATCCCCTCCGCAATACACGCGTGCTGCGGCAGCGAGGCGACAGCCGGAGGAACATCGACATAATGCATAATCTGGCGAAGCGGGTCGGAGAGGCGCGGCAGCTGCTCGCGAAAGACTTCGCTCGCGTCCTCCAGCTCTTCCTCAGAGGCTACGCGATAGCCAAGGTGAGATCGGTACGCATTCATCGGCTTCACCCAGAACGGATAGTCGAGCTCCTGAGCGACACGCGATATGGACGAAGGATCGTAAGGGTCGAACGCCGCAAACTCGGGAACATGGTCGGGCGCCGCCTCGCGCTGGAGAAGCCTGCTCCAGTACTTGTGATTACAGCCGAGAACAGCGTCGAGAGAAGGTCCCGGCACGCCGAAGCGCTCGCAGAGGATAGGCACGAGTTCGGTGGCCGGGAAGTCGAGCAGCGTAATAATCGCGTCGACCGTCGCGTTCCCCGCGCTAGCGTGGGCCCGCGCGTGGGCGTTCAGGCGGGATTCGCACGTTTCGAGCAGCTGCCTGACAGGAAAGCGCTCGACGCCGCGAAGCTCGTCGTGGTCGAGCAGACAGTGGAACTCGCAATCCTCGAGTCCCGGCGTGCGCTCGAGAATATCCCTATTTTCAGCGTCAAGGCCGAGCACGAACACGTGTTGTTTCATAGGCGTCTCACGCTCCTTTTGTCATTCAGCGGATTCCACATAACTATAACCACGCTCCTCGCTTTAAGGAACAGGCATTCGTTGCCGATTCGGTTGTTTCGAGGCTGATGTTTTGCCCGCGGGCCGACCCGCGGCGCGGATCAATCAGCCCGTCCTCCGCGCGAGCCTCGAGCTGTTGGCGAGTACTCCCACGTCCGGCGCCGACTGCAGGGCCGCCGCGAGTACCGGCGGGAGAATCCCCACGGCGGCAAGCGAAATCCCTAAAAGATTGTACAGGCTCGTAAAGCCGATATTTCCAAACACCACTCGCATTGTCCGTCGTACGCGGGTGATGTATCCGGCCACAAGCCGCAGATCAGCCCGCATGAGTACCACCGGCGCCGCTTCGACTGCCGCCTCGAGCCTTCCGAGGGCAACACCGACATCCGCGCGGGCGAGCGCCGGTGCGTCGTTCATGCCGTCACCTACCATCATGACGCTGTGGCCGGCATCCTGAAGCTCGGCAATCCGCTCGAGCTTCTCGTGGGGCAACAGACCCGCTCGGACCTCGATTCCAAGCTCGGAGGCGATAATCGAAGCCCGATCGTAGTCGTCGCCGGTAATCATCTCTATGCGCCCGACTCCCGCCTCGCGAAGGCCGGCGATCGCCTCGGCGGCCTCGTCGCGAAGCGGATCGGAGAAGTACAGTACCGCCGCTATTTCTCCGTCCACTTCGAGGAACGCAGGAATACGGGCTGCGTGCGGCCTGTCGCAGGCGGCAACCTGCTCTGCCCGCCCGTGAAGTCGGTCAACAGCGTCATCGTCGAGCCCGAGGTAGCGGCGTCCGCCGACGCGGACCTGTCGCCCGGCCACGGAGGCGGAGACGCCGCCGGGAGTCGAGGAGAAGCCCTCCGGCGCGGCGGCGCGAATGCCGCGCGACTGCGCCTCTTCTCTGAGCGCGCGGGCCAGCGGGTGTTCGCTGTACGCCTCCGCGCCGGCAGCCAGCGAGAGGGTGGTTTCAGCGTCGAACGGACCGATAAGCTTCATGCTCGAAAACGCCATCTCGCCGCGGGTGAGCGTGCCGGTCTTGTCGAACAGCACGGTGTCGACGTGCCTTGATCGCTCGATGACTTCTCCGCTTCGAATAAGCAGGCCGTCACCGGCAGCCGAGGCTATCGAGGCAAGCATCGCGATCGGTGTTGCGAGTGCAAACGAGCAGCTGCAGGCAACCGCGAGCACCGCTATCGCGGGCATGAGTTCACCCCCGATAACAAATGTCGCCGCCGCGATTGCGAGCACAACCGGCAGATACCAGGCGGAAAACCGGTCGGCAACCCGCGCGGTCGGCCCACGCGCCGACTCCGCCTCGGCGACGAGCTCGACAATTCGGCCGAACATACTTCCGCCCCCGCTACGAAGGGTTCTGAGCGTGAGACCGCCCTCCTTGAGCGTGCTCGCCGCGTACAGCTCGTCGCCTTCACCGGCGTCCAACGGAAACGATTCGCCGGTAATCGCCGCCTGGACGACCGCGCCGTTTCCCGACACAACAACACCGTCGACCGGAATCATTTCGCCGGCGGAAACGCGTACAAGCGCTCCCTCGCTGACCTCATCCGCGGCGAGATGCGTTTCCCGGCCGTGCTCGTCGATAACCCGCGCGACCCGCGGCGCGTTTTCCGCGAGCGACTTAAGCGCATCGCGGCTCTTATCGGCGACCAGTTTCTCCGCGTAGGCACCGACGTGCATAAAGAGCACAAGCACGAGTGCCGTTGCCCATTCGCCGACGATAAGAGCGGCGACCATAGCCGCGCTCATAAGCGCGTGCGAAATAACGCGGCCGTGTGAAAGCGCCCGGAGGACTCCGGCAAGTCGCGGCCACCCGGCGATAAGAATCGCCGGAACAGCCACCACAGCCGGGATCCCTTCCACGAGCCCATAGATGAGCCCCAGCCACTCGCCTACGACGACAAACAGCCCGATACCGGTCACAAGTACGGCAAAGACGCCGAGCATCCTCGTCGACCCGGTCGGCGCCTCCTCGCTCGTCGACCCGGGCGGCGCCTCCTCGCCCGCCGACCCGGTCGGCGCCTCTTCGCGCGCCGACCCCAGCATTCGATACCCGGCGCCGCGGAT
>JBKGYS010000059.1:0-14642 GCA_046545955.1 Spirochaetales bacterium
GGTTGCGAGGTTCCATATGTTGTCGTGAATATCACTGAAAACCGCAATCTTCATGCACTACAAGGTAACACAAGAGGCGAAGATTGACCAAAGCCCGCCTCCGATGCGATACGGTTCGGCGGTCGCCACAGCGCGGCGCTCGTGTTGCCATTGATGGGGTACTGTTCACCACTGTGGTGTTTTCCGAACGGTTACATTATAAGGAGGGAATCGGTGCGTTGGCAGCAGAACCGACCAATTGAGATACCAAGGGCGTAGGTTCTGCGTGGGTAAAATCTTAGGCGGATTTTAACACCAGAGTGGTGAACAGTAAGGAAAGGAAGCGGGCCTTACAAACTCACAAGGCCCTGCCCCGCGATGTTCAGGCCATCAGGTTGACCTGCTGACCGAGCGCCGGGTCCTGCGCGATCTGACTTCCGCGCGAGGAAGCATCTCCCGCCATCTCCGAAATCTGTTCAGCCTGCGCCTTCGAAGAGTCCATATCCGCACGGAGCGCACGCATATTTACCTGCTGCTGGACCTGCGTTTGACTGATCGCTGTGGAAGCTTGAGTAATGCTGTCCGTCATAAAAGACCTCCTGTGGTCCGTGAGATACTACTATTTTCGACGCGTACAAGGCAAATCTTAACCCACACCGGAGTATTCCCCGGCCCGTGCTGCACGACACTGACTCACGACGCCGAGCCGCGGCTGTCTAACCCGCTTAGAATGTAAACCGCCATGATGCTGTCGACGCGGAACCCCAGCCGCTCGTAAAGACTCCGTGCCTTCGGCTCCGCCTGCAGCACAAAGGTATCCACCCCGTAGATCTCCCTCGCGCGCGCCATAAGCTCCCGCATGAGCGCAGCTCCGTACCCTCTGCCCCGGACATCCGGTAGCGTCGCGAGCTGATACAATCCGGCTACGCGGGCGTCGCCGTCCGGTTCGATCCGCAGTTTCGCGCAGGTCACCGGCCGACCGCCCGCGTACCCTAAAAACCACACGCTGTCGGTCCGCGCTTGCCACGCCTCGGGCAACGCCTGCGCAAAGGCGTCGGCGGCTTCGGTCGGGTGGCCGTTACTTTGTGTATAGATTGATGTCCACACACGCGCCTCGCGCGAATCCCCGACCTCGGCGACAGTGATCGCTGCCCCGCCCGCACCCCGCGCACTCTCGGGTCTCGCGCCGGCACCGTCGCCTACCCGCGCGGCGCCGTTTAGAGCCTGCCCCGGCGTATCGCCCGGCGCGCACGTCATACCGGGGCAGTCGACGCGGAGCTCGAACCCCGCCTCCTCGAGCCGGGTCCGTACGGCCGACTGCTCGGGCGGGCGATACAGTAGCCAGCGGATTTCCGCAGTCGGTCTGACCTTCCGGACATCGGCGATAAGCGCATCGACCACGCGCGAGTCGGCGCTCACATCCGGTTCGCTAAGCCACGCGCGAACCGGCAGCGCCGGGTGCACCTGGATCCAGGTCGCGCCGCCCACCTCCCGCAGCATACCGTAGCGGCTTCGGCACTGTTCGGCGAAATGACGGTGGAGGCTTCGCGTCTGGCGACGCACGATATTGTTTGTCAGAATGTGCTCGGCGGAATACTTCACAGCGCTTTCCAAAATTAGGCTATTCGATACCTGTGCGGCAAGCGTCTATGCTTCGAGGTCGATGATTGTCCCCATGGCCTCGTCGGTAAACGCGGTTGTCTCCGTACCGCTGCCGGCTTTTCGCGCCGTACGCTGCCGGCCGGCCTCCCCGGACTGATTTGTCGCGCGTGAGCGCTCGCGGTCGGCCGGGACGCGAATGGGCGACTTCTCCTCGCCGGTAAGCTCGACGCTGACCGGCGTTTCGAGAAGCGGAGGACCGAGCCCGCTTGTGCGCGTCTGCGCGGTGGACATGTCGTAGCGGGCAAGAATGCGCTGCATGCGCACGGGGCTTATCGGTTCTATGCGGTCGAGGGAACCGTCTCCGTCCCCGTAGCCGGGATAAAAGTTCGTGATGGCATAGGCGCGCTTCGCAGCGCGTCGTCGTGGCTTCCGCCGTACGTACGGCGAGCCTTCTTCGTCCGCCATGATGCCTATAATATACCGTCGGTTCCGCTCCTCCGGCGACTATTCGCAGTCTAACTCGTAGAGGTCAAAGACCCAGTCGCCGCGGTCGCGGGGAGCGGCAAGCCCGGAGGCTCCGAGAAGCGCGCCACGCAGCCGCAGCCCGCGGTCGCGGTCGCGATACACCGCGTCGGGAAGCAGCCCCGGCACGGGTAGCCTGACCACGGGCGGATCGGGAACAGCCCGCAGCGTTCCTGCGAGTACCAGCGCGTGGCGGCGATCGGCGCTGACCGCGGCGAATCCGGCGTAGCGCTCGTCGCCGACGTCGGTAAGCCGGTAGAAGGAACTGTCCGACAGCCACTGTCGAACGCGGGTGTAGCGCTCGGAGGCGGCCGAAAACAGCTCGCGCTCTTCGAGCGATACCGACCGCGGGTCGAGCTCGAAGCCGAACGCTCCGAACAGCGCCGCGGCCACGCGCGAGTGGGCCGGGGTAACCCGGCCCACCTGGTGGTTCGGAACAACCGAGACGTGCGCGCCCATACTCTCAGGCGGCAGAAAGAACGAGCTTCCTCCCTGAATGCGGATCCGCTCGGCGGCGTCGGTGTCGTCGCTCGTCCAGTACTGCGGCAGGTACGAAAGCATTCCCCAGTCGAAGCGCCCGCCGCCGCCGGCGCACCCCTCGATAAGCAGGTCCGGGTGCCGGGCGGCGAGCTCACCGAGTATGCGGTAGAGCCCCAGAACGTACCGATGGGCAACTTCTCCCTGCCGCTCGGCCGGCAGCGAACTCGAGCCTTCGCTCGAGAAGGGGCGGTTCATATCCCACTTGAGGTAGCTCGCTCCGCTTTCTGTCACCACCCGCGAGACCTGCTCGATAATCCAGTCCTGCACCTCGTCGCGCGAGAGGTCGAGCGGCAGCTGATTGCGCGAGGTCATGCGCGACACCCCGCGGTCGTGAAGGCACCAGTCGGGGTGGTCGTTGTAGAGTCTACTCGCCGGCGAAACCATTTCCGGCTCCATCCAGATTCCAAGCGCGAGGCCGTGGTCGATAAGCGCGGCGCGGGTCGCATCGAGCCCGTCGGGAAACTTCCCGGCGTGCGTAAACCAGTCGCCGAGCGAGGAACGGTCGTCGTCGCGGCCTTCGAACCACCCGTCGTCTACGACGAGCACCTCGGCGCCGATCTCCTTTGCGTGCGGAGCAAGCGAGCGCACGCTGTAATCATCGACCTGAAAATAGAGCGCCTCCCAGCTGTTGAGCACAATCGGGGGCCTGTAACCCCGGTAGCGCTCGGGGATCAGAAAATTCCGCGCGCAGAAGTGGAACGAGTGCGAGAGCGCGGTCAAGCCTGTTTGCGAATGAAGCATGACCGCCTGCGGCGAGGCGAAACGCTCGCCGGGTGCCAGGCGGCGGCTGAAGCCCTCGGGGTTTATGCCGCAGAGAAACCGCGTCACGCCGTGGCTGTCCTCTTCGGCGACAAATCGATGGTTTCCGCTGTACACGAGGGTCGCCGCGTAGGCGCGGCCGTGGGTCTCGCCCACGCCCCGGTCGCAAACGGCCATAAACGGGGCGTGCTCGTGACCGCTTGCTCCGCGGCGCGAGGAAATACTTACCCGGCTCGCGCGCAGCGGCACGCGTTTCGGCGAGCGCTCGCGCCCCCATGCGCCGGCGAGATGCAGCACCTCGCGGTCGCCGGCGGGAAGGTCGACACTCATACTCGCGATCGAAATCAGCTCCACGGCTACATCGGCGGTGTTTTCCACTTCGACGTGTCGGGCTATGACGCCCGAGTGTTCATCGGGGAGCGCGTAAAAGAGGTGCACGCGGACCTGGACGCGTTCGTCGACAAGCGTCAGGCGCACGTGTCCGCCGGATTCCGAACGAAGCGCCGGAAGGCCTTCGATCACAGGCATTCCAGAATACACGCAAGCCGACTCGAGCTTCAGATTCGCGCTACGGCTTCCGTCGGCAAAGCGCAGCTCGATCGCGGCGACCCTGGTGTCCCCGCCGAGCGCGTCGGGGTATTCCCGGCGAAGCGACATAACGCTTTCGGGGTGCGGCACACCGGACACCGCCGGATTCTCGGGCTCCGAAAAACCGGCAGAATCCTCGCCGAGGATGCGCCGGCGCCGATCGTCGACATCCGGTCGGGCGAGAAGCTCATCGACCGTCTGCCGTTCGACGCTGTAGGCAAGCGGGCGCGCGTCGTCGAAGAGCGCGCGCTCGTCGCCTCTCGGCGCGTCGGCGGGCAACGCAGGCCCCCAGTAGCGATGCACAAGCACTCCCCCGTCGCTCTCGCAGATATAGCTCGTTGCTCCGCTTCGAAGGTGCAGGGTAATGCCGGATTCCACGGTTCCGTTCAGCTCGATCATGGTCTGCCTCTATACCTCTGGTTTCGCCGCGCACCCGCGCTCACTGCGTCGCGACGAGCGCGCGAGCGGCCGTTGACCGCACCGCGCGCGGGGAAGCATACTTTAGATCGATCCGGGGGAGCGATGGAATGGCGATAGAGCACAACGAGCGGGAAACTATCGACATAATAAAACTGCGCTACGATGGAAGCGAGGCGATACGCTACCCCGCACGGCTCCTTCACTTCGATTCGAGGTGGGGCTACGCCCGGGTGGAGGCTCATTTCGGGTTCGAGTCGGCGGATGTCGGCGCGTTTACCATCTACCGCGATGACCGGATGATAGAACACTTCTGGTCGGCCCGACATTACAATGTATTCGAAGTACACGCGCCGGGCGGAGCGCTTCGCGGATTCTACTGCAACATAACCAGGCCGGCGGACGTTTCTCCGACGCGGATCTCGGCCGAGGATCTGGCGCTCGACTTCGTCGCCGACGTCGGCGGAACGCGGTTGGTTCTCGACGAAGAGGAGTTCGAAGAGCTCAAGATCGATGGTGCCGAGCGTGAGCGCGCCCGCGCTGCGCTCTGGGAGCTTCAGTATCTGTATGATCGTATGCTCGGGCCGTTCGCCGCGCTCGATGCAGTCCGGAGAACGTCCCGGGGATCGCCCGCCGCGGCGGCCACGCAAGCCGGATCGCCCGCCGCGGAGGCCACGCAAGCCGGATCGGGACCGCGGACGCGTCGGCCGGCGGAGTGAGGAGCGCGCGTGTCCGAGCGTCGAATGAATCGCCCCGTGCGTAGGATACTTCCGACAACGATGGCTCTGCTCGTGCTCGCTTGGGCGTATCCGCACACCGTTTCGCCGTTGCCGGAGCTTCCCTCCGAAACCCGCGACGGGGTGACCTATATCCCGTCGGTAGACGCCATTGCAGAGCCGGATGCGCTCGATTCACCCGCGCCGCAAGAGAGCGACCACGCTCGCTACGACGAGTTCGCCTCCGCGCTGGCCGCCGCGCGGGAGTCCTGGGAATCGCAGCGCGCGGATTCACTCCCCGATGCGCTGCGGGAATCCGATCAAGCTTCCTTCGACGGGTACGTCGCCCTTTTCGACGACAGCGATTCGCGCTTGGGCGAGGTGACCGTCGGTGCGCTGCCGCGGGCTGCGGAAGTCCCGTTCGCGGTAATGCCTTCGGATTCCGAACGCTACGAGGCGACCGTCTGGAGCGGAATGTTCGAGTACGCGCCGCTGTACCTGGAAGTCGACGGGGCGGTCGTGGTTATCGACCTCGGGGCGCTGTACGATCTGCAGCTCGCCGCGGACTCGGACCTGCCCGATACGCAGGAACAGAACGGGCAGACAGCGGCGGCGGGCTTCCTTCCCGCCGCGCCGGTGCAGGCTGGCGTAACGCGGTTTGACTCTTTCGATGAGACGTTTATCGACGTTCGTGCGAGGACGCTCATTTCCTTTGACGACCCTTCTATGGAGCCATCGACAGTGCGGGTATTGCTTCGTCCCGCGGATGACTCGGTGGAGCTTGCAGGGCTTTTCGTGACGCGGCTGTCCTACCCTTCCGGTTCGTCCTACTCGGTGCATCTCGAGGACACCGGAGACGCAGGCGGCGTTCTGAGGGAGCACATGCTCTCGGCCACTTCGCTTACAAGCCATACAACCCGCTACGAGCTTTCGATAGGCGAACACAGGTTCTTTCGTGGACGTTTCGTACGCTCTGGATCCTCGGCAACCGTCTGGCGTGAGACGTTTCCCCAGACACTCGTTGTTGCCGAGGAAGAGGCAGGTCTCTACGACGAACCCCGGGGAGAGCGCCTGAGCGAAATCGCCGGCGAGACCCGGGTTCGCGCGGTGGAGCCGTGGGATCGCCTCGATACCCGCGATGGGGTGGACGGCATGTGGTACCGCGTGGAAATCGGCGATGAGCAGGGGTGGATGTGGGCGCCGAACCTTTCCTTTCCGGATTCCGACAAAGAGTAGACGCGTCCTTTTCCCTGGTGACACAGGGTTGTTATCTTCTAGCGTGGTATGAACTACGTTAAAACGCTCTTTTTGATGACCCTGCTTACGGTGCTTCTGGTCCTCGCCGGCGGCGCGATAGCCGGGGAAGTCGGGCTTATTCTGGCGTTCGCTCTCGCCCTTATTATGAACATTGTCTCGTGGTGGAACTCCGATCGTATCGCTATACGAATGACACGCTCGAAGCCGGTGTCGCGGAGCCAGGCGCCACAGCTGTACGAAACGGTGCAATCGCTGTGCAGGCGGGCGGACCTTCCAATGCCGAAACTCTACATCACACCATCGGCGCAACCGAACGCGTTCGCCACCGGCCGGAATCCGAGGAATTCCGCCGTCGCGGTTACCGAAGGGCTGCTTCGCAACCTCAACAGGGAGCAGGTGGAGGGGGTCATCGCGCACGAGCTGGCACATATCCGAAATCGCGACACCCTCATAAGCACCGTCGCCGCGGTAATGGCCGGCGCTCTGACCGCGGTGGCCCGAATCGGAACCTACGGCATGCTCCTGGGCGGCGGAAGAGACCGTGGGGGCGGGAACGCGGTGACAGCTTTGCTGGCAATTATCTTTGCACCTCTTGCGGCTATGCTAATTCGTATGGCAATCTCACGAAGCAGGGAATTTGCAGCCGATCGTACGGCGGTTCGCATTACCGGGAGCCCCGACGGGCTTGCGAGCGCGCTGGCAAGCCTTGACCGTGCAGCTCGCTCGAGTCGCATGCAGGTTAGCGAGGCGGCCAGCCACATGTTCATCGTAAATCCGCTCTCCGGCGGAGGAGGAATGAGTTCGCTTTTCTCCACCCACCCGCCGATCGAAGCACGCATTGAACGGCTCAGACGGTTATCGGGTCCCGCAGAGCGGGAGCGGTTGGCGTAGGCGCGCCGATGGAAGCGCGCCGGTGGAAGCGCGCCGGTGGAAGCGCGCCGGTGGAAGCGCGCCGGTGGAAGACGGTACGCCTCGCAGTGAAACGTGCTCGTATCCCGGTGCGAAGGGTTTCTTCGCGCCTCGGACCTTGCTATCGATTCTCGAAACGTTTTTTCCGGGTATTGGTGAGACAAAACTTGTCACGCACGTATGTTTGTGTCATCCTTATACAAGGATTCTCAGTACGAAGATGAGAGGATGCAATTTTCACCGATTTTTGTAGCTGATAGGCCATTCGATTGTTATATATACAGGATGTGCCGACTCCAGGGAGATAAAGAATTATGAGTACCGAAATGGATTTCGAATCCGAAAACAACGACGCGCGTAGAGATCTCTTCGCAAAAATCGCACGGCTTTACTACGTCGAAGACATGAACCAAAGGCAAATCGCCGAACAGCTGAACATTAGTGTTGCAAGCGTATCTCGCGCTCTGTCGAAAGCAAAAGATCTCAATATTGTAAAGATTTCTATCGACGAGACGCGCGAAGAGTTCCACAAAATGGAAATCGGACTCGAACGCCGCTATCAGATCCGCGAGGCGATGGTAGCGGGTCGGCATCATTACGCGGCCGACATTCACCGCGATATGGGTTCCATGGTGACCGGACTGCTCGCACGACTTCTAAAGCGCGATAATGTGCTCGGACTCGGATGGGGAGCAGATATGCTCGGCCTGGCGGAAAATCTCGGCCGCGCGAGCGTCGGCCGCATCGATATTGTGCCGCTCGCCGGCAATATTCCCAACCTCGACTCGCAGATACGCCCGGATAGTGTCGCTCGCGCATTCGCCGAGCGTCTCGAAGGCGACGTACACGCTGTTCCGGCCGACGCGCTCGCCACGACCGAACAGGAGCGAAAGAGCGCCGTCAAGGATCCGTCCTTCCCGCCGATCCGACGCCTCTGGAACAGGCTCGACACGGTAATCGTGAACCTCGAGTCTCTCGACGGGCGCGAAGCCGGCACGTACAGCGCGGACGAAAAGAAAGAGCTCAAACGCCACGGAGCGGTATGTACGATTAACGCGACTCCCATCGACGCCGAAGGAAATGAAGTTTCCAACCCCTTCGAAGATCGGCTCGTTGCCGTCGAGTTCGAAGAATTGCGGCACGTTCGTAACGTTGTCGTCGTGGGCACGGGGACGAAATCGATCGATTCGGTTCGTGCGGCGCTGGCGGCAGGATTTATTCACGTCCTGGTAACCGACGCAAAGTGCGCGGACGGGCTCCTGTAAGCCGCCCGGAATCGAAGTACACCAGCGAGAACGCCCGGACTGCGACGTCCGGGCTTTTTTTTACGCAAATGGGTTCCCGGAAAGCGGCGAAACCGGAAACGCGCGTGGCGACCGAAAGACCTCGGCAATCGCCGCTTTCTCGAGGGCGGTCACCGGCAGTATCTTTAGAGGTGCTATGAAACGAGGGTTGCAGATCTCAGCGATCATCCTGGCGCTTGTTCTCTCGGGCGCGTGCGCGAGTACCACAAGAACCACGCCGGAGGAGCACTGGGAATACTCGGTTACCGAACGGCGCCGCCTCGGAAGCCCTGCGGTTGAGAACGGAGTGGTTCGCTATCGCGGTAGTGCTGTGCCGACGTACTTTTCCGAGTTCGTGGTCGGGCGCCGGCGATTCGAGTACATTGTCCGCTCGGACGAGCAACCGTTCCGGGGCTACCGTCTCGACGAGAACTGGGAGCGAAGCCCGGAGGTTAACGACTCGCTCGATGAACCTGGCGGTCGCGAGCGCAATCGAGGGTGGTATTTCGGGGACCTGGATGAACTGAGACCGGAAACACCGGCTGATTGGATCTGGGTTCGCCGGGAATCGCTCCGCGCATGGGTCGAACCACAGCGCATTGATGCGTTCGCCGATGAGCACGAGCTTGCAACCATGGTTCGAACCGGGCAAGCCGGGAGTTCCGCGGGCGAGGTGCGCATTCGGATAGGCGTACGACAGACTTTCAGCGGTCAAATACGGTAAAGCGGAGGCGTTTGTGCACGCGAGCTCGCCTTCAGCGCCGTTGACCGTGGTCGCGGTGGTGGACAATCGCAGTCGCGCGCGTGTCGTGCTACACTGTCTGCGCTTCCTATCGGCTCGGATGGCCTATCGCGAATGAATCGGAAGCATGCGCGCAAGCGAACACTCCGACGGGGAACGGAATTCTAATGCGGGACGCTGAGGAACGGATCAGGCACGCGATAACCGCTGCCCAACTCTACTATTATCACAGGCTCACCACCGAGCAGATAGCCGAAGAGATGGCGGTCTCACGGCCTAAAGTCTCGAGGCTGCTCAGTTTTGCGCGCGAGCGCGGCCTTGTCGAGATCAAAATTCACGATCGCGAGAAGGATCTCGCACCGCTTTCGAGTGAAATTGAACGGCGCTACGGGGTGAACCGGGTACACCCCGTTCCCGTACCCGAAATCCTCGGGGAACTGACCTGGCTCGAGCGGGTAGCGCAATTTACTGCGCAGTATCTCAATCAGATTCTTGCCCCGGAGGAAGTTCTCGGCTGTGCTTGGGGGACTACCCTCAGCGCGATCTGCAGCCAGCTCGTTCCCAAGCCCGTGTCCGGCCTGAAGGTCGTGCAGCTCAACGGCAGCGGCAATACCCATACCTACGATAACAACTACGCCGCGCACATTCTTAAAGCGTTCGGTGAAAACTTCGGGGCCGGCGTGTACCTGTTCCCGGTTCCGACGTTCTTCGACTTTGCAGAGACCAAGCGGGCAATGTGGCGCGAACAGAGCGTGCGTAACATCCTGAAGCTGCAGGAGGAGGCGAACGTCCTGCTGTACAGTATAGGTTCGGTAAACAGCGGCGTGCCGAGCCATGTCTACTCGAGTGAATACCTCTCTCAGCGTGATTTAGAGCTCCTGCGCGCCGAGGGTGTGGTGGGCGACCTGGCAACGGTGTTCTACCGTGCCGACGGGAGCTACGAAGACATCGAAATTAACGAGCGCTCGAGCGGCCCTCCCCTGTCGCTGTACAAACAGGTAACACGAGCCATCTGCGTCGTGTCGGGTCGGTCAAAAGTGCCGGGGCTGCATGCGGCGCTTCAGGCCGGCTACATCGGCGAACTGATAGTCGATGAGCCTACCGCGCGAACGCTCATCAATTTCGCAGACGGGAACGCCGGCTCGACGGCCTCGGCGTGATATAGCCGTTTCGAGAAGCGCGCCTGAAGCCGGGAGGATATTTTCGGTCATTTCTCAACGACGCGTGCGCTTCGGCTTGACGGCGCGCCGGAGTGACCCCACGATTCTCAATACGGAGAGGTACCTATGCCCAAAAAATACGTTATGGCTTTCGACACAGGAACGACGAGCAACCGCGCGATCCTTTTTGACCGCAACGGTCAGATCGCCGGCGTCGCCCAGCAGGAGTTCACCCAGATCTATCCCAAGCCGGGCTGGGTTGAACACAACGCAATGGATATTTGGGGTACACAGAGTGGTGTCGCCCGACAGGTCCTCGAGCGTACCGGCGTTCGTCCGGACGAGGTTAAGGCGATTGGAATCACAAACCAGCGCGAGACGGTGGTTGTATGGGAGAAGGAGACCGGCCGTCCGGTCGGCAACGCGATTGTCTGGCAGGACAGACGTACTGCCGGATTCTGCGACGAACTCGAGCAAGAAGGCTGGACCGACTATATCCGGGAAACAACCGGGCTTGTTATTGACCCGTACTTCTCGGGTACGAAGGTGAAGTGGATCCTCGATAACAATCACGGTATACGCGAGCGCGCTCGCCGGGGCGAGGTGCTGTTCGGCACCGTCGATACCTGGATTATCTGGAATCTCACGCGCGGCCGCGTCCACGTAACCGACTATTCGAACGCCTCGCGAACGCTTCTGTTCAATATTAATACCCTCGACTGGGATGACAAAATTCTCGAGCGGTTCGACATACCAAGAGAAATGCTGCCGGAGGTCAAACCGAGCAGCTCGGTCTACGGGGTAACCGACGAGCGAACCTTCGGCGGAGCAAAGATTCCCGTTGCTGCGGCTATCGGTGACCAACAGGGCGCGCTTTTCGGCCAGGCGTGTTTTGACCGGGGTGCGGCCAAAAACACGTACGGCACCGGAAGCTTCGTGCTCATGAACACCGGTGCCGAACGGATAGCCTCGGAAACCGGCCTTCTCACGACAATAGGCTGGGGTGTCGGCGACGATCCTGTCCAGTACGCCCTCGAGGGTTCGATATTCATAACCGGAGCGGCAATTCAGTGGCTTCGGGACGAGCTACACATTATTAACGAAGCGGCCGATACCGAGTACTTCGCGACAAAGGTCGAGGACACCGGCGGGGTTTACATGGTTCCGGCATTCGTCGGACTCGGCGCGCCGTACTGGGACAGCTACGCACGGGGAACGATTGTCGGACTCACGCGCGGGTCGAACTTCAATCACATAGTTCGGGCTACACTCGAATCGATCGCCTATCAGACCAAGGATGTAATTTCGTGCATGGAGCGCGACTCGGGCATCCGGACCATGGAACTGAAAGTTGACGGCGGCGCGAGCGCCAACAACTTTCTCATGCAGTTTCAGGCCGATATTCTGAACCTGCCGACGGTTCGTCCCCGGATCATCGAGGCTACCGCTCGCGGCTCGGCCTTCCTCGCGGGACTCGCAGTCGAGTTCTGGAAAGACCAGGGCGAAATCAAGGACACCTTCGATGTCGACCGCCGCTTCATGCCGCGCATGGACGACTCCAAGCGTCAGAAGCTCTACCACGGGTGGCAGCGTGCGGTGCAGTCATCGAAGGGGTGGATAGAACCCGGTGCTCAGGAGTAAACTGCTCGGGTGTTGACGTAACCGGTACGTGTGCCGCGTGATCGTGGCCAAGTCGCCGAGCGCCAACTCGCACGTCGCTCGAGGCGGGAGCACGCGCTGCGGCGCTCCTTCCACTTCGAGCATCGTGGGGTGGTGTGGAGTATTCTCTCTCGGCGTACAGGCGGCACGACCGGTTTGCTTTGTTTCTACAACCCGAGGAGCCTTTCAGATTGCGCAAACACCGGTCCCGTTACTCGCTCACACTCGTCGCCGCCGGCGCGGTATTGCTTTTTTTCTACGCCCTCTCCGCGGAGCGCGGCGAAGCTGTTTTCGACTCAATTCCTATACCGGAGGCGGTTCAAGCCGACTCCGATTCCGAGACCGACCTTCGCGACGAAGTGTCCGAGGAATCGCCCGGCGACCGGTTGGACACCGCCGTGGAGCTATGGTACGAAGGCGAAGCGAACCTGGCGTTCGGGGTCTTCGAGGATCTCGCCGCCGACTTCAACTCGGAAACGCTCGATACCTCCGAACACGCCGACACAGCCGAACAGACCTACCGCAGCCTTATCGACCTGTATCGCGAAGCCGGCCGATACAGTAAGGCGCGCGATACGCTTTCAGCCCTCGAAACGCTTCTGGAAGCTCAGGACAGCGAGGACATCGACGTAGCGCTGCGGTCGCAGCGAATGGAGCTGTACTATCTCGAGGGTCGTCCGGCCGACGCTGTTTCACAGTTCGAGCGGCTTGCCGACGACCAACTGCGGTCGGAGCTCGACGCGCGATCGCATCTTATAGCAGCGCGAGCATACCGGGAGACCGGCGACAGAGACGAAGCACACGCGCAGATAGACCGTGCCCTCGATAGAGACGAAAACCTCGCCACCGCGTACGAATTACGCGGACAGCTCTTTGTTGACAGCGAATCCTACCGCGATGCGATCGATGCCTTCGAGCGGGCGCGCGCGCTCGAACCCAACCTTTCGGTGACGCTCGTCGCCCAGTCGCGGGCGCACATCGCGCTTGAGGAATACGACGACGCCCGGACGCTTCTCGCGCGTGCGACGAGGACACGACCGCACGACGGAGATGCCGAAGAGCTTCTCGCCGACGTGGACGAGAAACGCCCTGATATCGAAGAGGAGGAAGCGAGCGACCGAGCCCGAAGACGCGAGGTAGCGACGCCTCCGACCGCCGACTACATGCCGGATGACATCGACTCTATCCCGGATATCCGGGTGGGGCTCTCCGACTCCCTCGGGGAGCTCTGGCTCAAAAGCAGCAGCAGTTGGACGGTGCGGTTGCTTGAAGACTCCCGACGCGATGCGAAACCGGCCGACGACTCGATTCTTCTCGAAGGTGACCGCGACGCGCTGTTAAACATCAACCTTGAAGATGGTCTTCTCGAATTCAGAGTTGTACCTGAAGATCGCGAAGACGACGGTGAGTCGGACGATTCGTGGGAGTCCGAAGAGCCGCTGCTTCGCCACGATCCTGACGACGGATGGCTCGAGTTAGCGCCGGAGGAGGACGAGGCGACGACGATTCTATTTGATCTCGAACACTCGCGCGGGCAGTTTTCCGCGGGAAGCGAAGACCGAGCGTACCGGGGAGCGCTGCGATTTGGCCCGTCAGCGGATTTCGGATTCAGCGTCGTAAATACGCTCGATATGGAATCGTACCTGTATTCGGTTGTTCCTTCGGAAATGCCGGCATCGTGGCCGCAGGAAGCGTTGCGCGCGCAGGCGGTCGCCGCGCGCAGCTACACCATCGCGAACCTCGGACGCTTCGAGAGCGACGGGTACGATGTGTCCGGCTCGGTACGTTCGGCGTTTTATCGGGGCTATTCCGGTGAATCGGAGGCTACAACCGCCGCCGTCGACGATACGAGAGGAACCGTGCTCACCCACGATGGAGAGGTGCTTCCGACCTTCTACTCGGCGAACAATGCCGGCCATACCGATTCACCCGAGGAAGTATGGGGAGGAGGTCCTTCCGGCATCGTCGGAGTTGCCGACCCCGGGCTCGAATGGGACGGCTCGCCGCGGCCCCCCGACGAGCTTCGAAGATGGCTGTTTGACGAACCGGAGACGTACAGCTCGACTCGACCGTTCGCGGGCCGGCCGGACTACCGCTGGGAGCTGTGGGTCGAGGCCGAGGAGATCAGGGAACGACTGGACGCGGGCGTGGGCCGTATTCGTTCTCTGCGAAGCGAGGGGCGTACCCCCGCCGGGCGGCTTACCGCGGTGCGGGTTATCGGGGAAGACGGCGAGACGAGTATTACCAGGGACTCGGTGCGGCGTCGGCTCGGATCGCTTCGAAGCAATCTTTTCGTTATGGAACCGGTATTCGAGCCGGACGAAGATGCGTACCCGAGGGCATTCGTGTTTCGCGGCGCCGGTTGGGGGCACGGAATCGGGCTCGACCAGACCGGTGCCGCAGGCTACGCGTCGAGGGACGCCACCGCGGAGGAAATCCTCGAACACTACTTTCCCGAGGCATCGCAGGCGCAGGAGTACTGAGCGTCCACCGATCGAATGAGGCGGCC
>JBKGYS010000060.1:0-14613 GCA_046545955.1 Spirochaetales bacterium
GATGTTTGTCTGTAGTTGGGCCCGCTCGGCGTCGGTGAGCGAGCTCTTTGCCGGATCGAGCGACAGTGGTTTGTAACCCTCTGTTGAAATTGGAAAACTCATATGCGGTATCTCCTCAAACAGGAATTCTTATACTACTCGCGATCGAGTGCGAGCGTGATCGCCGGTATTGGTCGCGAGGGGCGGAAGCGTTGCCTCCGCTTCGCTTAAGCTAACACGCGCGAGCATACGTAGTCGAGAAACAGCCGCACGGGCGCGCGAGCATACGTAGTCGAGAAACAGCCGCACGGGTCAACGCGCACTTATATTGATTCATTAATCGAGAATTACAGGCAGCATTCACTTTCCTCGCAGGAGGCTAACGTGTATACTACCGGGATACCCGTCCTCATCATGCCTTTCACTATGACTCTGCGGGTACAACGCGTAGAATCCGTCCTTGGGGTTTCTGTGGGTCCGTCCGTGAGCCAGCGACACGTGACGGGCCCCTTTTTTTGGTTATTCGGTCCCGCGCGTGGCAATTCCGGATTCGCGAACCCTTCAGGGTTCGTGTGTTCCTGCAAACCGATGCGATCTATTGTTTCTATCCAGCTTTTGCCCTATCCAGCTTTTTCCGGTTCAGCGACGCGCGGTGGAGCGCCTGCAGTCGCGGGCGTACGGCTCGTTGTACGATAACGAAGGGAATATTCGTGATCACCGCATACACCGGCATCCAGATTGCGATGTGGAGTGGATTCCAGAAGAAGAAGAAAAGCGACGCCCCCACCGCCATCCAGTGTGAGAGTTCCGCGCGGCGGGTTTCGGCCACAAATCGGGCGAGGTACGCCGGCTCGGAAGTAAGCAGCGAGGCTTTGCTGAAGCCTCCGGCGAATAGCGATCCGGCTTCCGGAAGGCGCCGCCTGAGTCGATCCACGGCGAAGTACCGTCGGTAGAAGGCTCCGCCCTGCTCCCAGGAGCGCGAGCGAAAACACCAGCGATCGGCTTGAAACCAGCGAAGCGGCATATGGTGCGCCAGAAACCCACTGCCAATGTGAATGGTTATCCAGGAGATTGAGATAAGGAGAACGCGAACTGCCTCAGACACGATTCGCCGACATCCTGCGTGGTCGTTTAGCCGGACGTTTCTGCGCGGATTGGATGGTTCTCCCGCGCCATACTACCTCATGTCCGGCGAAATGAAATGCAAGCGCGCGAAGGCTCACCATAAAGTAGAACAACAGATGGAGTGGAAAAAGCACGGCGGCCACCGTGCCGAACGTGCCATAGGCGGGAAAAACCGTCGCGAGCAGACCAGCGTAGGCAGCATAGCTTATGAGGGTAGCAAAGGGAGATAACAATCCCGTGCCGAGCAGAAAAGCCGCGGTCTGAACGCTCACTGTGGCCGCTCCCGAAATAAAGAGAACCTGTAGCACCAGGGTGATCGCGGAGGTGGTTCGAGCGCCAGCGACGAAGTTCTTTGTCCAGCCGTCGACAAGCGCCCGAAACCCATCCGGATACATTCGAAAACGTGCGATCCCGGTACCGAGCCATGTCTCGGTACCGATACCGCAACTGCGCGCGGCCCTGCCGAGGTGGACGTCTTCGAGGATGCTGCCCGCTACCCTGCGGTGCCCACCAAACGCGTCGTAGTCACGCGCGTGTACCGCAATAAGCGGCCCGAATAATCCGCCGGATGGTGCGCGGTTCATCGCATTGCGCACGCTACGCAGCACCCGGCCGGCAATTGTTCGAGCGGGCAGTATCCGGAAGCCGGTCGGCGGTTCTTCGGTATTCCGGTCGGATGCGGTCGCGTCCGTCTGTGTGCCTTGCGGGCCCGCCGTGCCCAGGCCGACGGACGCGACTACCTGGAGATTGAACAGGGCGCTCAGCTGCTCGATCATCGTCGGAGCTTCGTGGAACGGTTGTACCGATACAATGCGTCCGGGCCGCAGCGTGCGGATAATTCGCGAAAGCGCATCCTTCTCAAGGACTACGTCGGCGTCGAGGAAAATGTACGCCTCTCCGTCCGCCGCCAGGGACCCTTGGTGACACGCCCACGGCTTTCCCGCCCAGCCGGCCGGGCGCGACGTGGCGTCAACCACCTGTGCGCCGTACGACCGAGCTACAGACGCGGTGTTGTCGCTCGAATCATCATCTACCACAATTACTTGCGCGCTTGCGTATGTCTGCTCGGCGATCGACGCGAGAAGCGGGGCAAGGCGGTGTTCTTCGTTACGCGCGGGAATAATACAGCTCACCCGCATCTGCGAGTCGGGAACCTCAGGGCTGTTTTTCGACGGAAACCGGTACCGAGAGAGAAATCTGGGAGGTGCGAAAAGAACAAAGGCGGCAACCCAGCCGAGAAGAATGATACCCACACTCACTTCCATCATAACCATTCGAGAATCTACACATGAATTGCCTCAATCGTGTACTCTTATCGACACCTGACTATGAGCACTACTATACGTTTACTTGCAGGTTCAGTATTGTGCTGGACTTTTTTCTGTTACTCACCGGTACGTGCGCAAGCCGAGGAGGAGAGCATGGTATTCCGTGAACAAACCGAGGATCATAAGGTATACCTCAACTCGTCTGAAGAATCGCTCGATGATTCGCAGCTTCGTCTTCGATCCGAGAGTAGCGAGGGCGACGTGCACGAAGTGATCGTAGACGATTCGCTGCAGACCGAGCGCTGGTCGTTTACGCGCAACAATGATGACAGCACGGACCTTGTCGCTGAGCGCGAGGGCCGCCGCATTGACATTCGCGGAACGCTCAAAGGCCGCACGATACGAAGAACTGAACGACTCGACGATGACGATCCATGGGTGCAGAGCATCGAGAAGTCTCTCGAGCCGTTCGTTCTCTCCGACGACGAAACCACCGAATTCTGGACGCTTCAGCCCGATGACCTTACGCTGCGAAAGCTGCGCGCGCGCAAACGAGGGCGGGAAAAGGTCGAAGTCGATGGAGAAAAAATAGAAGTCTGGAATGTCCGAATTAGCCTGCCCGGCGTCGGGAGCGTTTTCTGGGGAGCGAACTACTGGTACCGGACCTCCGACGGACAGTTTGTGAAGTACGAAGGCGTCAGGGGTGGTCCCGGGACGCCGACGACAACCGTTGAAAAGGTCGATGGATAACTAAAGCGCCGCTGTGAGCAGTCCCATCTCGAGATCACCCGTTGCTCGGCTGATTCGGGTATAAATATCGGTGGCCAGTAATAAAGAGATTGTCCCTGAATTCACCGGATAAGAGCGATCAGCCGCGTTGAAGGTACCGCGCTTGACGGCTACGCACGCGGCCGGCTATATTCATTGCTATAGGGTACGGGGGTATAGTACATGGATGATACAACGCGCGGGAAAGCGATCGACCGGCTGAAACGAATAGAGGGACAGGTTCGTGGTGTCGTCCGAATGGTCGAGGAAGACCGCTATTGTATGGATATTCTCGCGCAGACGCGGAGCATTATGGCGGCAATGCGAAAGGTGGAAGACCAGGTTATGGAAAACCACCTGAACACGTGCGTCCGCGAGGCCATGGAGAGTGGCGATGAGAAAGAGCGAACCGAGAAGATCAGTGAGATCATGACCGTTCTCAGCGGTATCCGCAAGAACGGATAATGGAGGTCTGGATAATGAGTGAGGAAAGGAACAGCGCCGCTTCGACTATCGAAGAGGCCACGGGCAAGGCTGCGGGAAGCGCAGCAGACGGGGATGGGACGAATCCGTCCGGCGATCGACCGGTGCGTGTGACTCACCGTTTGTATCCGGTGCGTGGAATGAGCTGCGCGAGTTGCGCTGCGAGTGTTGAAAGCATGCTTGGTTCGCTCGATGGGGTGGAGAAAGCCCAGGTGAACTTCGCAACCGAGAAGGTCTCGGTGTATTTCGATCCGGAAGCGGTGGACGAATCACAGATGGTCGACTCTGTCAGCCGAATCGGGTACGAGCTTATCACCGAGGAGACCGCTGAGGCTGAAGGCGGCGAGACCGAGGAAGACCGTGCGGTGCGAACTGCGTGGCGGAAACTCGTCGTATCGGCCGGCCTTGCCGGTACGATTATGGTGCTCATGGTCGTGCATATGTTTATCCTTCCGGTGCCAGGCTACCTCGCGATTGCCAGCCTTCTCGGAGCCCCCGTTGTTTTCGGTGTCGGCCGGCACGTTCACGCGACAGCGTTCAAGTCCCTGAAAGCCGGACGACCGAATATGGACGTGCTTGTGAGTCTCGGATCGTTGCCGCCGTTTATTATCGGGCTGTCCGGATTCTTTTTGCCGGTTCAGACCTTTATCGAAATGGCTACGGCGATCATGACGTTTCACTTAATTGGTAAGTACCTCGAAGTCAGGGCTAAGGGCCGTGCAAGCGATGCGATTCGTAAACTCGTGCAAATGGGAGCAAAGACTGCTCGCGTGCTCGTCGACGGCGAAGAGCGCGAGGTGCCGGTGAAGGAACTCGCCGTGGGTGACGTCATGATCATTCGTCCCGGCGAGAAGATTCCCACCGACGGCCTTGTGATAAGTGGAGAGAGCCTGGTGGACGAATCTATGGCCACCGGAGAGTCGGTTCCCGTCGGCAAGTATGAGGGCGATGAACTCATCGGTGCCACCATTAACAAGACCGGCCCGATGCAGGTACGGGTAACCAAGGTTGGTAAGGATACGTTTCTCAGCCAGGTAATCCAGATGGTCGAAGAGGCTCAAGGGACCAAAGTTCCTATTCAGGAGTTCGCCGACCGTGTAACCGGTTATTTCGTACCGGTAATTATGGGATTGACTGCGCTGACATTTACAAGCTTTCTGGTATTCCCGGAGTTTCACGTCGGGATTATGGAATGGGGAGCGCAGTTTCTTCCCTGGGTAAACCCTGAACTGAGCTCGTTAGCCCTCGCTTTCATTACTGCAACCGCCGTGCTTGTAATCGCCTGTCCCTGCGCGCTCGGGCTCGGTACTCCGACCGCCCTTATGGTGGGAAGCGGTGTCGGCGCCGAGAAGGGAATACTGATTCGCAACGGCGAGGCGGTTCAGACACTCAAGGAAGTCCGGGCGATCGCCTTTGACAAGACCGGTACCATTACCGCCGGAACGCCGGCGGTGACCAATCTTGCAGCCGAGTCGGAACCCGAGCTATTGAGGGCTGCCGCCGCCCTCGAAAACGGCAGCGAGCATCCGCTCGCGCAGGCGATAGTCGCGTATGCCAGGCAACGCGGGTTGGACTTTCCCCGCGTAGAAAACTTTCAGACCACTACC
Source organism: Spirochaetales bacterium (assembly GCA_046545955.1). Classification (GTDB taxonomy): domain Bacteria; phylum Spirochaetota; class Spirochaetia; order DSM-27196; family SKKC01; genus SLAN01. Next base: position 5,231 of record JBKGYS010000060.1, read on the forward strand.
GGCCGTGGTGTCACCGGGACCGTGGAAGGTGCTACCGTACGGATAGGAAATCGGGAGTTCATGCGTGAGTCGGGAATCGACATTTCCGGGCTCGAAGATCGCCTTCAATCTTTCGAGGACGAGGCGAAAACCGCCGTGATTGTCGCTTCGGAGGAACGGGTTCTCGGTGCTATAGCCGTGGCGGATCCGGTGAAGGATGATTCGATCGCCGCAATCCGCTACCTGAACAACGCCGGAATAGCTACGGTGATGATTACCGGCGATAACAGGCGGACCGCTGAGGCTATCGCCCGTGAAGTCGGTGTAAGCCACGTTGTCGCCGGTGTCATGCCCGACGGCAAGGTTGACGAAATCAAACGGCTTCAGGAGCATTACGGAACGGTGGCTATGGTTGGCGACGGGATCAACGATGCTCCGGCGCTGAAGCAGGCGAATGTAGGCGTTGCTATCGGTACCGGAACCGACATCGCAATCGAAGCTGCCGACGTTACGCTTGTGAGAGGCGATCTCACAGCCCTCGTTTCGGCGGTGCGTCTCAGCGCGGCCATATTTCGCAAGATCAAGGAAAACTACATATGGGCCTGGGCGTACAACGCGGTCGCCGTGCCTATCGCGATGTTCGGTCTGCTGCACCCGATGATCGGCGCTGCGGCGATGAGCGTGTCGAGCCTTAACGTCGTATACAACAGTTTGCGGTTGAAGAAGCGCCCTATAGAGCCTGAATACGCACGGGGAGCTTCAAGTATTGGCGGTGCAACAACAGAAGCCGACGCGGCGGCGGCGTAGGTAGGCACCTTTGTAATCAATACGAAAACCCAACGCACCGGCTTCGGCCGGTGCGCTTCTCTTTGCCGCTTAGTCTGGTGGTATAGAGTCCGGCACTTTCTTACTGTCGACCACCGTGGTGTTTTTTTCCCGGTGATGCCGGCTACCACCCCGGAGGGCTCGCCCCTGGACTCGCCGAGCGTTTGGCTGCCGGCTTCAACCGGAGAATCGCGCTACCCCGGGATAATCAGCCCTTGCGTGATCCGGGTATTCCGACGGATATTGGAGATATGCCGCGTATCTACTCGCTTCTAATTCGACCGACCGGCGATGAGTCGAATGTGGAGTGTGCGTATACCCCGGACATACCGGTGGGAACGGTCGATGCACCGGCCGCGTCGGCTACCCGTATGTCGTCCGCGACGCTCGAGACGGCGGTCGCTGCGTACATGGGAAGCGAGCAGCCGCAATACTCATTCACATGGGACGGCGGTGAGCCTACCTTGATGGGTGTCGATTTCTTTCGCAGGGCTTTTGAGCTTCAACGTACCTATCGACAGGGGCGAGCGCCGATCGCGAATACCGTCAGGACCAACGCGACGCTGATCGATGACGAGATGGCCGAACTGTTCGCCGAGCACGATGTCGCAGTGGAAATCCTGCTCGACGGTCCCGCCGATCTCCACGACGCGTCCCATCGTTTTTCCTCCGGGGAGGGGTCCAGCGCGGCGACACTGCGCGGGGTTGAAACGCTCAGACGCCACTGGGTTGAACACCGGCTATCGGTGACCGTCAGCCGGTACAATGTTGCGAATCCGAAGCGCCTGTATCGGTATTTCCAGGGCAGGGGATTTCGGAGGCAGAAGTACCTGCCCTGGGTTGATATTGACCCGAGCGGCACGCCGGTTAACGGCTCTATAGACGGCAGCTCCTGGGGGGCGTTCCTTTCCGGCTTGTTCGATACGTGGTCTACAGATCCCGATCCGCCGGCGATCGAGGGGTTCGAGGCGATTATGCGACGCGCCTCCGGCGGCGTACCCACTATGTGCAGTCTCGGTTCAACCTGCCGGCAGCGCTTTGTCATTGAGCCGAACGGCGATGTGTTTCCCTGCGAAGTGTACGTCGACCGCCGGTTGAGGCTCGGTAACGTTGCAACCGATCATTTCGACGACATGTGGATGAGTGAAACGTTTCGGGCCTTCGGCGCGTCGAAACGGGCGCTTCCTGACGAGTGTATCGGCTGCGCTTACAAGGTGTACTGCCGCGGCGATTGTCCGAAGCACCGTATTCCCGGCGATCGACTCCCGACCGACGAAGCTCTCGCGCTCGAAAATCCTCCCCCGAGTCTGCTGTGCGAAGGTTGGAAACAATTCTTTTCTCATGCGCTGTCCGATCTCGAAATCCAGGCGCACGAACGAATAGATCGGTAGCCGTGATAGTCGATCCACCCGCTTTTCCGAATTGGAGGCTCTGAGGTTGCTACAGCGCGACCTTCAGGATATGGGCGAGTTCGTCCTCGTCGAGCGTAACTGGGTTTCCCTTCATGCTACTTGACTTTCGGGCCTTTGCGACTGCCTCGGGAATCGTTGCTTCATCGAGCCCGAGGTACGACAGCGATTGAACCTCAAGCATCGATACGGTTTCGAGGATCCACTCAAGAAGATCCCCCGTGGCCGCCCGGTCATTTCCTGTTACCAGTGCCGCCGCTTCGCGATAGCGATCGACGGTGAGATCACCATTGCCGTGAGACTCAAGCGCTCGCAGATTTGCACGCGTTACCGGCCCGAGGAGAGCCGCGCAGATGGCTCCGTGGGGTGCTCCGGTCAATCCTCCGAGTGGCCCTGCAAACCCGTGAACGGCTCCGAGGCCGGCGTTGCCGAGGGCTATTCCGGAGAAAAGCGATGCGAGCGCCATATCCTCCCGCGCCCGCTCGTTTCCTGGGTTCTGCCAGACCTGCCTGAGACTTCTTCCGGCGCGCGAAAGCCCCTCCCGGCAGAATCCGTCGGTCATCGGAGTGGCCTTGCGACTTGTAAAAGCCTCGATAAGCTGTGTCAGCGCATCGAGTCCGCTTGTGGCCGTGACGCGCGCCGGTGATGTAAGCGTCAACGACGGGTCGACGATCGCGCAGTTCGGAAGCATAAGGGGACTTCGTACGCTCACCTTGACCCGCTCCTCGGGAACGCTGATGACAGCATTTTTCGTGGCTTCGCTTCCGGTCCCCGCGGTCGTCGGCACAGCAATATACGGGACCGGCTGCTCGGTAATCGGCTTGCCTTCACCGACGACTTCGAGATAGCGGGAGAGATCTCCGGGATTTGTAAGAAGCGCGGAAACCACTTTTCCCGTGTCGATCACGCTACCGCCGCCGATTGCGATGACAACATCGGCATTATGCTCTCTCGCCTGCTCGAGCGCCGAGGCAACGGTAGCCGTATCCGGTTCGCCGGAAACCCTGAACCAGGCCGTTTCAAGGTCACATCGCTTACACTCGTCGACCCAGTAGCGGTAGCGTTCCGCCGAGGCGCCGCTCACAAGGAACGGACGCCGACCGTACGACCGGACCCGCTCGGTCAGCTGGTCGCTGGTACCCGCTCCGAAAACAACCCTGCCTGACGTCGCGAACTCAAATAACATAGCAGTTCATGGTAGCGCCTATGTAGCGATTTGGGGAAGATGATTTGACCGGGAGCAACGAGGCGAACGCGACCACCGCCGTCGGTACGCGTCAGCTATCCGAGAGAAATCGATGAATGCGGGTGTACAGGCCCGGCCTCAGGTGCACCGGCTCGTTGAACACATTGTGCCGGGCCTTTTCGAGCTCTATGAGTCGCGTATCGGGGAAGAAATCTCGAAGGAACTTTGTGTTGAAATCGCTATCGACAACGCGATCGCGACCGGCCTGCACCAGCAGAAGCGGAAGCTCGTGCTGTTCGATGGTACGTCGCGATTCTTCCCAGTCGAAGTAGGAGTCGGCCCACTTAAGCGATGTCTTATCGACCGCCAACGGGTCGTATCGCCTCGCGAACTCAATAAATGCGTCGTTCGAGCTTCCGCCGGACATGAGACGCGGAAAATAGTCGACAACCTCGTGGCTGAGCTCAAGCCCCACGCGCGCAACCGGAAAGGCAATAATGCGAACAAGCGGCGCAACGAATACGAGACGCTCCAACGCATCGCCGCCGGTTTCGAGATACTCGATCACGGCGCTGCTGCCGGTGCTGTGGGTCATGGCGGCGAGCCGGGTATCCGGTTCTAATCCTGCGATCCGACCGGCTCGGATCGCGTCGACGGTCGCGTGAACGGCCCGACCGTAGTCACCGAAGTCCTCGATGCGACCGCGTCTTCCGCTCGAAAGTCCGTGGCCCGGCAAGTCGAATGCGACAACACGGTAGCCGCGGACGAGCAGTTCCTCGATCGCGTAGCGATTGGTTGCTGTGTGATCGAAATAGCCGTGAAGGACGAGAACGGCCGGAGCATCCGGCCTCGGATCTTCAGGGACGAAAGTCTGAGCGGCTATCCGAAATCCATCCGGTGCGGCGGTTCCGGATACTGTTACCGAGCCAATATTCCACTCCGCCGCTTCCGAGGCAATTCCATAGTGCTCGAGATACGCGGTGGCTTGCTCGGGAAGGTTCGAGCCGGCGCTGTCCCCGGTGTCACGCACTGTGCTGTAGGACCAAGCGTCCGGATACTCCGGCAGTGTCGAACGGAGTAACTCGGCCGTTTCCGCGGTGAACTCCGACCTGCTCATTCGAGTCAGGCTGTCGCGGTACGGGTGGTCGCGCTCGGACTGAGCATGGGCATGCTCGACGCCGGCGCACGCAGTCAATCCAATTCCGAGAGATACGACGAACGACACAGTTTGTGTAAACCCAGGCATTGTGCTCCTTGAATCACCGTGCTTAAGAGCGACGAGGTGTATCGCTCCTACATAGTGCAACTACCGCGGCTGCGGTGACAAGGCTGCGACGCAGCCTGAGTCGTCGCGTTGGGTGCGCATTTCGTCTCGAGCCGGGCACGAAGCTTGACAAATCACCGGAGTCAGCGCACACAGAGGGGTATGAATATTCGCGAGCTTAAGACCGGCGATATCTCCCAGATGATTTCCCTTTGGCGATATGCGTTTCGTGATATTTCGGATGCCGAACCGTCCGCAGATGAAAGGGCCCGGTATCTCAGCAACTATGGGCTCGGTGTTTTCGAAGGAGAGCAGCTCGCTTCCGCCCTTCTTGTGCATCCGCTCAAGCAGGCGGTGCGACGACGAGTGCTGTCGATGGGTGGTATTGGTGCGGTTGCAAGCTTTCCGGAGCATCGCGGGAAAGGTTACGTCAGCGCGCTCATGGCGCGGGCTCTCGAGGCCATGCATGAGCGCGGACACGTCGTTTCCATGCTTGCGCCGTTCAAGCAGGGGTTTTACGAGCGCTATGGGTACGTATCGGCGCAACCCGAGCTCACCGTTCGCACGAGCCTGGACCGGCTATCTCATTGGCTCGAGCGGGGCGTGTATCCTGCCGACTATGAAACTATTCGCGCGCCCGCGGTTGAAATGCGGCAGCGTTTCTGTAGTGTCGCCGACCAACTGCTGCCGCAATCGCATGGACGGGCGTTTCGTCCCGATGTGGGGGAAAGTGAATGGCGAGCCCGCGTGGGAAACCGTGAAGCGGTGATCCTGCGGCGCGGCGATGAGGACGTTGCGGCGTTCCACTTTTCCAAGCGGCATACCGGGGACGCCGGTCCATGTATGTCGGTCAGTGCGCTTTTCGCGGCCGACAGCGAAGCGTTGGAAGCCGTTCTGGGGTTTCTTGCCGCACACCGCGATCAAATTGAGATTCTCGAATTGAGTGTAGGGGTGGATGCCCCGATCTGGCGATGGTTTTCCGACGGAAGCCAGAAATTGACGCTTACCGGCGGCAACCCGTGGATGGTACGAATCGTGGATGTCATTCCGGCTCTCGAGGGAACTCGAGTCGGGTATCCCGAGGGGACAACCTGCATTAGGGTGGACGATCTGCAATGCGAGTGGAACAATCGGGTATTTCGACTCGAAAGCAATACAGGGCAGCTTCACATCGAGGAGGCTTCGGATGCGCCTGCCGATGTCACCCTTTCAATCGAACAGCTCTCGGCGCTACTCTACGGAGTCCGACCTGCCTTCCGCTATCGCCGGACACCGGATGAGCTGCCGAACACCGCGACGAGTTCGCTGCTCACCGGGTGGTTTTCCAATAAGGCGGTCAGAAACGACTGGTTCTTTTAACCTTTGCGCGGTCGGCGCTCGATGACACGCGCCGTTGCGGCCTTGAAATCGCTTATTACCGTTTCACGATTAATGCCATCGGGCATACCCTCGGGAACAGGAGATCGAAACAGCGTTACTTTACTGCCCGTATCGGCGTACCCGGTATCCTCGCCGTCCGTAATAGCGGCGTGGGCCGCGAGCGCCCCACAAGAGGCCGTATCGCGTGCACGAGCGTATCGCTGCCGCTGCTACTCATCTTAGATTGTTGATTTTTCGCTTAGATTGTTGATTTTCCGCGCATAGAGCTTCCACTGTTTCGAGGCGTGTCGTTAGTAGCCTGCTGTAAGATCTACCCGATGTCGGGGAATCCCCGTTTCGAGGTAGCTTCGTACGTTCTCGATTGTTTCAGCCATTTGCCCCCGCTTTCCCTCGCGCGTATGCGAGGCGGCGTGCGGCGAGATAACCACGTTTGGTAATCTGTGGAACGGAAGCCTCGAAGGAAGCCGCGGTTCTTCAAAGGTCTCCGGGTATACCCACCAACAGTCAATGCCTGCAGCGACGGGCCCGCTTTCGCTTCGGTATTCTTCATCGTATCGGGTGGCGCTCCGTCTCGAAAGAGCCCGGAATAGCGCTTCCTCCTGCACGATCTCTCCCCGGGAAACATTTACCAGTATGGCTCCATCCATTGCCTGAAGTGCTTCCGGGCCCACCAGGCCGTTCGTTTCCGCGGTTAGCGGTAGCGCGAGAAACACGATATCGGCGCCCTGCAGGGCCTTGAGTAAATCTGTTTCAATCGCATGAAACGGTGCGGTGCGCCGACTTCCGTTTTGACTTCGCGTTGAAGGACGAGCGACTCCGGTGAAATGGCAGTTGAACCCGCTCATGAGCTCGGCAATGCGAGAGCCGATTCTACCGACACCCACGCTCACGCAGCGGGCGCCCTGCAGCGATCGCCAGTACTCGAACACCTGCGCCGGATCGTTGGCCCGACGAGCCCATAAGCCTTCCTTGAGCTGGTTATGAAACTCGACTACTCTGCCCGCTGCGGCAAGGGCGAGTGCGAGGGCTCGCTCGGCTACAACGGCTGCGTTGCCGTGGCTGTTCGCAACTGTAATCCCTCGATCGGCGTACTCTTGGAGCGGCAGCCGGTCAGTTCCGGCATAAGGAAGGAAATGCGCCTTCATAGCGCTCGCGCTTCGGTGATCTTCCTCGGTCATAGGGGCGCTGACGACTATGTCGGCCTCGGGCAAAGCGGATCGAAACTCGCTTGTGTCTGAGCTCACGATCTGCCGGGTCTCAGGAAAGTCTGCTCGAAGTGCTTCGATTTCGTCGGGGAACTCGTGTGCGAGGTGGTAGCGCCATAGAACCGTCATGTTTACTCACCGATCAGCGGTTATTCGATTCCTGGGGCCCAGCGCGCTCGCAACGGAAACGTATTCTCCGATGTTTTCCATGGTGAGGAGTCCAACCAGTTCCATCCCGCGGAGTACCGGCAAAACGCTTATGCCGGCTTGCTGCATTCTTTCGAACGCGCTCGAAAGCATTTCATTCTCGTCGAGGCTCTCGACCTCATCGTCCATCGCTGCCCGCACGGGGTAATCGGCACCGTGTTCTGAAATCGCCCTTATTAGCTTCTTTCGCCCGAGCATGCCTACAAGGACACCGTCCTTAACAACGGGAAAGTCCGTCTGCGTTCCCGCAATAAGCAGCTCCACCGCTCGGCTAAGTTTGTCATCCTGGGACAGTTCCTTATAATCGGTAACCATAGCCGCTCGAACCGGCATACTCCCAAATACCGATCGCAATTGCGCCTGGCTCTGCTCCTGTCCCGCACCGAGCCACACGAAGACCGCGATTATGATCAAAAACGGGTTGAACAAGAATCCAAAGAATCCGAAGACCAGGGCCATAAATTGCCCCAGGCTCGCCGCGATTGCTGTGGCGCGTGGATACGGAAGGTAGATCGCCAGTACCGACCGCACTATCCTCCCGCCATCCATGGGGAACGCAGGCAGGAAATTGAACAACGCAAGCGCGACATTGGCGCTCAGAATCCGCACCAGAAACGGCGCCTCTCCCAGAGCAAGCTCGTCGGGAGTCGGAATTGACGTGTCCGAAATGGCAATGGCTGCCAGAAAGATCAACGCCAGCACGACGTTAACTAATGGCCCGGCTATCGCCACGACAAATTCCTGCGATGGGTTTTCGGGCATGCGTTCGAGACGGGCAATACCGCCTATCGGCAACAGCGTCACGTCGCGAGTCGCGACTCCATAGCGCCGAGCAGCGAGCGCGTGACCGAATTCATGAAGCGTAACGCAGGCGAAAAGAGCGAGGATGAAGCCGATCGACGCGACGGTCTCAGCCGCTGACGACCCGGCCGAAATGTCGGCGACTGCAACCCAGAGAAGCAGCAGGAAGAACGTCGCATGAACCTTTAGATCTATACCGCCGGCGCGGCCGACTCGAAATGACCACTTCATTGCATAATCGTAGTGGCTTGACCTCTAATCGACAAGTGGTTCACGCTCCAGCGCGAGTGTCTTCATGATTGCGCTACCAACCTCCGACGTTCAACACTGTGTATGGGACTTTAACGGAACCATTCTCGACGATCTCTCGGTCACCGTGGAAAGTATCAACACGCTCATGCGTGAGCGGGGAATGCGCGAGATAACCGTTAATGAGCATCGGATGTGGTTTCGGTTTCCCGTCTCCGAGTACTACGAGGATCTCGGCTTCGATTTTTCTCGGGAGGCTTTTGATTCCTTGAGCGATGAATACCACGAACTCTACATGGGAAAGCTCGAAAGGTGCGGATTGTACGAAGGGATCGCCGGCGTAATACGTGTGCTCGCGCGCAAAGGGATTCGCCAGTATGTACTTTCAGCGATGCACGAGCCGACCTTGATTCGGTGCTGTCGCGCACTGGGAATATTGGACTATTTTGATGCTGTGTACGGGCTCGCCGACTTTCTCGCCCGCAGCAAAACTGCCCGCGGGCGTCGTCTCTGCGACGACTTCGGAATCTCTCCTGGCTCGGCGCTTTATATCGGCGACACCGAACACGATATGGAAGTTGCCTCCGAGCTTGGACTGGCTCCGGTCGCCGCTGCCTGGGGACATCAGGCTCCCGGGAAGTTCGATGCCGGTGCGGTAACGCTTTGTGAGCACCCGCAGGAGCTTGCAGAAACCATCGCCGTTTAACGGTCGGACACGTGCGTTCGCGGGCGGGCGAGCATCTCATAGCCGAACGCATAACTCGTTTTTGCGTTGGACCTTAGACGGCCCATAACTGCGGGGTGGTGGACAGTAAGCGATCTTTGCTTACTGTCCACCACCGTGGTGTGTTTTTTCGGTACTACCCGCCAATCACCCC
>JBKGYS010000061.1:0-14257 GCA_046545955.1 Spirochaetales bacterium
TGCTCTACCTGCTTTTCGCCTCTGCGATACTGCTCGCCGACGCATACTCGCTACTGCTGCTTGCCGACCGGTACAGCCTCTACCTTGTCATCGGGGCTGCGGGATCGGTTTCGCTTCTCGGAGTCCTTGCGGCGGTACTTCTTCTCGCCCGCCGGCTGAGACTTCTGCGACGGGATGTCTACCTTTCCAAATCTCCGTGGCGACATTACCGAAATGCTCTCGCGTTGTTCTTCGGCGGACTTCTCTTTCTGCCGCCCGGTGCGGTAACAAGCGCGCTCGGGCTCATCTGCCTGCTACCGGGCCTACGCCACATTCCCGGCTGGGTGCTTACCGCCCTTACTCGCGAGGAACTGGAACATGTGTACGACTTTTTAAAAATCGAAGATGGGCACGTCGCCGATCCGGTCACAGCCGATGTGTCCAAAAGCGCGGACTCCGGTCGCGACTCAGACCGCGACTACGCGGAATCCGGCGAGAGCGAAAGCGAGGACTGATCGATTTCCCGAGAACGCGAGAAGCCCATCGCCTTTCGGTTAATTGCCACGAAGACGGGTCAGTAGAACAACGCCCGCGTACCACAAGTAGACAGGCGCACGGAGTACGCGCCACGGCTTCTGAAAAAGCACGCGCAGGCCCGCTGCGATTCGTCCCAACCGCGTTTTCGCCGGCTTGCGTCTTCTATCACCGAATATCTCAAACGACTCGGCGCTAACAAGCGCGATGCCGGGATTGAAAAGCTTTCGATGGGTAAACACCCAAAGATCCGCTCCGGGGACTCCCGGGCCGACAAGCAGGAAATCGGGAGCGGCTTTCTTTATGGCAGTCACAATGTTTCGTTCGAAATCGCGGGGATAGTATCCTGTATAGCGACCAACAATACGAAGGCCCGGGAATGTTAGTTTGATGTTCTGTTCGACACTGTGAAGCAACTGTTTGTCACCGCCGAGCAGATAAACGGTGCGGTTACGCTGCTCGAGAATCCCGAGAACGCGGACAACAAACTCAAACGGAGAGTACCAGGTCAAAGGCGGCCGTCGCAGAAAGGCACCGTGTCTCGCGACGGCTGGAGAGGCCGGAATCGCCAGGGAGGCGTTTCGCACACACTGCCGGAACTGCGGGTTGAACCGGGAGCGAATGAGATCCCAGGTTCGCAGAAGGACCATATGGTGGTACTCGTCGGTTGACACCATATACTCAACCGCCTCCGGAAGCGCATCCTGGGATACACAATCGACGGCAACGCGAGCGACGTTGGTCCTGGTTACTCCTGGTATGTACTCTTTAGGCGCCACGTGGACTTCTCCAAGATAATGGTTTGTACAGCAGCGGTAGCGTAGAGAGCCGCTGTCTCGGTTCTAAGGACATAGGGACCCAGATATGCAGGCTTATACCCCGCCTCGCGTGCCAACGCAAGCTCCCGATCGCTGAACCCTCCCTCGGGTCCTACGAGCAGCGTAATGTGCCGTGCGGACCCCGCAAGGTACTCGTGTAGAGAGGACTGTTCAAGCGGCGACTGATGAAGTATCAGCCGCAGTACATTATCGCCAATCCGGTCTGCCTCGTGCTCGAGAAACCGGTCAAGCGAGAGGGGCGGATCGATCGTAGCCGCAGCGGCGCTACCGCTCTGCTGCAACGCCTCCGTCGCGACCCTGCGCCAGCGTTCGAGTTTTCGGTCGACCTTCTGACCCTCGAACCGGACGACGGTAAAATCCGAAAACACCGGTTGCAGCGCCGACACGCCGGCCTCGGTACACCGGCGGATGACGTCGTCGAATTTCCGGCCTTTCGGGAGGCATTGCACCACCGTTACCGCCGGCCTGTCGCTCTGGGGTGTTCCTTTTGCCTGAATCCGCAGGCGCACACGGTCTCCCGCCTCCACTATTGTGCAGTGGTAGTGACGCCCGTGGCGATCTATAGCCGGAAAACTGTCGTCGCGGCGCAAACGGAGAACGCGAACAAGGTAGTGCGCGTTCTCCTCGTCGAGTTCCACTTCGGGCTCACCCGCGTAGCCTTCAGGCAGAACCAACTGTCGCATCAGCGCCCGGCGACCTCGCCCTCGCGAATGAGTTCGACGGCCTTCTGAAGCACGGTATCGTACTCGAGATCGTAGACGAGGGACCGGTTGTCGCGCCTCGCAATTTCCTCTCGTACCAGTCTGCCAACCGAACGTTCGGGCAGATCGTAATCCGAAGCGGTATCGTTGACGAACTCGTCAATCGCCGATTCATCGGGATCTTCGTCATCGTCGAGGAAGTCATCCACGGCCGCGCTCTCAAGGAGCTCGGCGTAGCGCTCCTGCTCCTCGTCGCTGAGCGAGGGCATTTCCTCCTCGTAATCCGGTTCAATTCCCTCTTCATCAATATAGGTCCCATCCGGTGTATAGTAGCGGCTCAAGGTAAGCCGGAATCCACCTTCGATAGCTCCGGCGCGCTGGACCTGTTGCACCGAACCCTTTCCAAAAGTGGTCGTCCCTACAAGCACCGCGCGCTCGGTGTCCTGCAGAGCTCCGGCGAGAATCTCGGCGCCGGAAGCAGATCCTCCGTCAACGAGCACAACTATCGGTAGGTCATCGTCGACTTCCGTGCCTGAACTCGCCTCGTACTCGTTGTCACCATCGTCGACTCGACTCGTAGTACCCACAATTACTCCGTCATCGAGGAACATATCAGCCGACTGAACCGCGGAATTGAGGAGACCACCGGTATTGCCCCGCAGGTCGATCACAAGACCTTCGTAGTCCTCGCTTTCGAAATCTTCGATCGCCTCTTCCATTCGAGGTACCGTAAAAGGGGTGAAACTCGAGACGTTCATGTACCCAATCGAATTCGGCATGAGCTCGTGCCGGACAGTGGGCACTTCTACCTGAGCCCGCTCGAGCGTCAGATCAATTTCCTGACTTCCCGCTCGACGTATGGTTAGATCAACTTCGGAGCCTTCAGGCCCGCGGAGGCGATTCGCGGCCTCCTCGGTGCTGAGACCCTGGGCGCTCTCGCCGTCGATCTCGTAGATCTCGTCGCCGATGCGGACTCCCGCCTCGAACGCGGGCGTTTCCGGGATCGGCTCGACGACTTCCACATACCCGTCGTCATCGTCGTCGGTTCGGGAGATAACCATTCCCACACCCCCGAATGAGCCTGAGGTGACATCGCCGAGGTTCTCCATCTCCTCGGCGTCGAGATACGCGGAATAGCGATCATCGAGGGAGTCGATCATTCCCTGAACCGCACCCTGGATGAGCTCCTGCCGGTCGACATCTTCGACGAAATTTTCATCAATATAAGAGAAAATTTCTTCAAAACTATCGATTAGCTCCGCTTTATCGTTACTGCTGGATTGGGCGAGCACGGTGGGTGAAAGCAGCAATGCAAAAATAATACCCACCAGAACCACCGAAACCCCGATCCATACCAATCGTTCGTTCTTGCGCGGAGTGTTGTTGTCTAATTTCATATGTATAAGCCTCGTCCCGTTGAATATAGTACAATACAAAAACAACGGCCAACCCCGGGCCACGACCGGCCGATATCCTTGACCGGTATGGGGCGCGTCCGTACACTCAAGGCCGATCTGAGTATGAGACTATCATCGGGGCTCCTGGTAGCCGGAAGCGTATGGGAATGTATTCGGTTTGCCCTCATTGGCGCCGGAGTATTCGGTTTTGCGGCGGGCGTCAGCGGCGACTACGCGTCGGTTATATGGTTTGCCTCTCCACAGCTTATTATTGCGGGCGTTCTCGTTATGATCGCGCTGTATCCGTCACGCTACCGCCGCATGGTTAAAGTTGTGGTGCTTGGGAAAGCGCTGGCCGTCGTGAGCGGTATCGCAGCCGCGGTATCCACGCTATTCGGCGGGATCGGCGGCGTCTCATTTACCGCGGAGGTCATGGTCGTGCTTCTTGTGATCTTCGGTGACCTGCTGCTGCTTTCGGTGTTACTATTTCTGGACCGGGAGCCTCCACGGAAATGATTATACTGCCTGTAGCCAGTGGCAAGGGTGGCGTGGGCAAGTCGCTGACCGCCGCAAACCTCGCGATCGCCCTTGCCGAGAACGGACGAAACGTCGTGCTTGCCGATCTGGACCTGGGGGGATCAAATCTTCATCTTATCCTTGGAGTAACGGGCCACAACGGATCATCGGGGCTCGGGACGTTTCTCAGCGGAAGCGATCCGTCGTTCGAATCAGTGATTCACCAGACCGAATACCGGGGATTGCGCTTCATTCCGGGTGACGGAGAAATACCCGGACTCGCCAATGTCAGCGCAGCGCAGAAGAAGAAACTCATTTCGAGACTGAAAAATATCGACTGCGACTATCTGATTCTCGATCTCGGCGCAGGCACCAGTTACAATACGCTTGATTTTTTTCTCATGGGCAGTCGCGGCCTCGTTGTCACTACGCCCACACCCACGGCAACGGTAAGCGCTTACCTTTTCTTGAAGAACGTCGTATTCCGGCTTATCAGATCGTCATTTCCGTCAAAATCACCCGCAAGCTCCTACATTGAGTCGCTGCGCAAAGGCGAAAAAGGGCTGCAGCGAACCTACATCCCGGCAATGCTCAAACACCTTCAGGAACTCGATCCCGAACGGCACGAGCGGTGTACCCGGCAGCTCGAGCGATTCAGTCCCCGCCTGATTCTTAACATGCTCGAGGACCCGAAGGACTCCGACCGGGCGCAGAGACTGCGTAATTCGTGCAAACAATATCTCGGCTTGGAGCTCGAACACCTCGGGGTGGTATACCGTGACGACCTTCAGGATATCGCATTAAGCTCGCGGCTGCCCATTATTCGGTACAAGCCTCAAGCAATTCTCTCGCAGGCTATGTATCGAATCGCCGACAAGCTCATCAGCTTCGAATCGGAAGATCAGTCATTCCTGGATTTCGAAAGTGTCGAGGACAGCTACAAGGAGGCATCGCTTGAAGCCGAGGCGGATTTCGCTACGAAGACCAGTTATATTGAAGATCTGTTGCACACCGGAGCGTTAACACACGGCGATCTGGTCGAGACGATAAAAATGCAACAGGTGGAAATCAACCAGCTAAAAAAAGAAAACAATCTGCTCAAGTCCAGGCTCGTGCGGGCACTGAAGAACGAGTAGAATCGTTACGCTATTATGTAGATATGGACACCATGGCTTCGCCGGCAATCACCATCTCGGAAGACGGGATGCAAGCATTTCTAACCGTCTCACCAAACGACGCCAAGCGTTCGCTCATTCGGGATAACCTCGAGAAGCTTCTCAAAGATGCCGGCGTTACCCACGGTACGCGAATAGACGAAATCGACGGCGAGCTTTCGGCGGCACTGAAACGGGTCAAACAGACAGAGAAGCCACAGGACATCCTCATAGCCGAAGGCTCGCCCGTTCAGCCGGCGGCTCGCGAGCGGATCGAGCTCGCCTCCGACCTGAAACTACCGAAGGAGCTTAAGGAAACCGCGAGGAGAATAATCCCACAGGCGGGTGCACCGAGAGCCCGCCGATTGCAAGAAGAGACGGTGGAAGTCCGCAAACCCGTGCGCAAGAAGAAACTGTTCGGATTAGGGGCAAACCGCGAAGAGTGGCAAACCGTCCGAGAAAAGCGTACAAAGGAAGTCTCAGCGCAGGTCCCTTTTAAAATCAAGGGTGCGCGACTTGTTCGCCAGGATCAGCCGATCGGGAAAATTACTGCCGCAGGCAGCGGCACTCCGGGGAGAACCGTGCGGGGTGAGCGTATCACTCCGGTCGCGCCGTCGGATCCGTGGTTTTATACGGGAGATTACATTCGTCGTGAGGGTCGGTATCTCATTGCGCAGGCATCCGGGTTCCTTCGGATCGGACCGAACTGGGCCGACATTGTACCGTATGAGGCTCACGACTGGACGCTTTCGTTCAGTAAGGATATGGCCGATTGCAAGGTCTCGTACCGCCCGGGCGAGGACCTCAACGAGCGTCCCTCAGCCGATGACGTGATCGCGGAGGCGAAGCGGCAGGGCTACCCGCCAGTGGCGCTGAAGCCCGCACGGGAAATCGACCGACTCCTGGAAAACGCCACTGCATCCGGAAGCGAGCTCAATGGGGTATCGATAAGCACGCCGGTCGACGCGTTTATCGACATAACAACGGCCGAAAACGGGCTTAAAGCCTATCTTCACGCTATTAAGGGGCGCGGTGGCGGCACGCCACTCGAACTCAAGGATATCGGGGCCGCGATTCAGCGCAGCGGCATTCGCGGCTACGATCGCGAAAAAATCCGGGCCGACCTCGCCTCGTTTCACCGCAGCCCTGAGTTGGAACTAAAAGACTATCTGCTTGCCGAAGGTACTCCGCCCGAGCGGGGGCCGGATGCAGCGGTGGACTTCGCCTTGCGGGAATTGAGTACCGCAGAGCGCGACCGTATTCGTGCGGTTATCGAGCAGAGCCCCGAGCGCGCGGGCGAGGAGGCACATCTCGATTCGTTCCCGCCGCATGAGATCGAAAGCATGGCGCCTGTCGAAGCCGATCAGCACATTCTGACTATCGCGCCCGGGCTTCCAGGAAAGCCCGGGCGGGATGTATTCGGGAACGATATACCCGGAAAACCCGGACGCGAACCAGAACTACACCTTTTCGGCTCAGTGACTCGCAAGGACAACTTTGTCATGGCGAAGATCGACGGACTCGTCGACCGCTGCCGACAGGAAAACAACGTGTACGTGCGGGTCCGCCCCCATCGGGACGTAGTCACCCGTGTGCGAGTGTCCGAGGATAAGCTGAGCGCGTACTTGACCGTATTTCCTCATCTCGGAACCGGCATGGAGCTCACTCGGGAGGCGATCGACGAGGCACTCGAGAAAAAGTCTGTAACCTACGGTATCCGCGAGGAGGGTGTACAACGGGCGCTCGACGCAGACAGAAACGAGTCGAAACAGGAAGCGACTGTGCTGATCGCAAGGGGACGGCTCGCTACCCCCGACGGTCGCCCTGCGGTACAGTTTTTCACGTCTTTGCCAAAGGATCCGAAGGTACGCATCCGACCCGACGGTAGCGCGGATTTCCGAAATACCGGCAGCCTTTCCTCGGTTTCTCAAGGAGCTCCTCTTGCTGCCGTTTTTCGAGAAACGGCCGCCGGTGAGAGTATCGGGGTTGACGGAGCGAACATCACCGCAAGCGAGGAAGCGCCGAAGATTATCTACGGCGGCAAAAACGTAGAAACTCGCAACGACGAAGACGGCGCGGTGCTTCTTTTCGCGCAGGCCGACGGTCGACTCGAAATTCGGGACAATACGATGAACGTGATCACCGCCCATATTATCGAAGGCGACATTGATATGAGCACGGGAAACATAGAGTTTCCTTCGGCGGTAAAAGTCGGAGGCAGCGTACGAAGCGGCTTTACCGTTATGGCCGGCGGTGATATCGAGGTGGGCGACACGATCGAGGCCGCGTTGGTGTCGAGCGAGCAGTCGGTTACCGTCGGAGGCGGCATAAAGGGCGCCGGGCGCGCCGTGATTCGCGCCAAGAAAGAACTCAACGCGCGGTTTATAGAGCGTGCGCGAGTCTTCGGCGTAGGCTCCATTAACCTCGAGGCGGGTGCTATGAATGCGTCGATCAAATGTAATGACCGCATTCGGTGCAGCCCGAAAAAGAGCCGCATAGCCGGCGGAGAGATAAAGAGTCGCCTCGGCCTCGAAGTCGTCGATCTCGGAAGTCCGCGTGGCGCGCGGACGCAGGTGAGTTTCGGCCAGGACTACGTTGTTGAACACCGGATCGGCGATCTTGAGCAACGCATTGCAAAGGCTCAGGAGAGAATCGTGCAGCTCGACCGAGTGATGGACAATCTGACAGGGGGAGAGCTGGCAAAAGCACAGCGAAAGAAGGCGTCACTGCTGAAAAAGGTCGAGCACTACAGCGTCCAGTTGTTTACCTCGCGCGAGAAATACGAAGAACACCACGACTCGGATATAGTAGTTTACGGGACGCTTTACCCTGGTGTTATCCTCGAGAGCCACGGACGTACATTGGAGATTCGCGAAAGCCGGCAAGCGGTTCGGTTGCATTTCGACCGGGACACCGGGCACATTGTGAAAGGTCCATTGTAAGCGCGACGAAAAAGGAATAATCAAGATGCTGAACTATATTGAGTATCCGACGTGGATCACGCCGGAAGTTATTCCGGGGCTGCCGATCCGCTGGTACGGGCTTATGTATCTATTCGCCTTCGCGACTACGTATCTGCTTTTGCGAAGGCAGATTAAGAAACGAAATGTCGATATTGACGGCGATGACCTGCTTAACCTGGTTTTCTGGTGCGTCATCGGCTTATTGGTGGGTGCACGCATCTTTTCGGCGCTCGTGTACGAAGCCGGAGATGGCTACTGGACAAGGCCGTGGCTCATATTCTGGCCATTCAGAAACGGCACGTTCGTCGGCCTGCAGGGCATGAGCTATCATGGAGGCCTTCTCGGGGCGATCGTTGCAGGCATTCTCTGGTGCAGACGAAACGGATACAACCCCATATTCTGGGCGGATTTGATCGCGATCAGCGCTCCTCTCGGATATACCTTTGGGCGGCTCGGGAATTTCATCAACGGCGAGCTCTACGGGCGGGTGAGCACCGCTCCGTTTGCAATGCTTTTTCCTAACGCTGCTCGCTTTCCCGCAAGTGAGAGTTGGGTCGTTGAAACCGCTGAATCGGTAGGGATCTCCGTCACCAGCCCCGATATGATGGTAAATCTGCCCCGCCACGCGAGCCAACTCTATGAGGCCGCGCTCGAAGGGGTTATTCTCTGGCTGGTGCTGTGGTTCGTAGTCGACCGCTTTGCGCGAAAGCCCGGTATTCGCCTCTCGTCGTATATCATCGGCTACGGCGCTGCCCGCTTCATCGTCGAGTACTTCCGGCAGCCGGATGCGCATATCGGATTCGTCGTCTCATTCGTCGAGGACCCGGGCCCCATCTACATGCTCAATTCATTTCTCGCCTTTTCGATGGGCCAGATTCTTTCCGGGTTGATGGTTCTCGCCGGGATCGCCGTGCTGCTCTACTTCCACTTCCGCGGTCGCGGGCAGGAGCGATTCGCCGCGTACAGCACGCCGAACGCGGGCAAAAGGGCGGAATCGGGAAACCAGTCGGGATCGCCGAAGGCGGAGGCTGCCGCTCGCGCCGCAGCCGCGCGCAAAAAGCGGAAGAAGAAATAACCCCTTAGAGCAGGCGGCCGCATTCGACCTCCGGGGGCATATTAAGCGCGGCGACGCACCCCGGCTGCCGCGATCAACAGGAACCCAGCCAGGCTCGCAAGCGGAAACCAGTCGCCGAGGCGCGTGTATACGGTTTTCCCGGGGTTTTGCGGAAGCGCCACGTCGGCTGTCATCCACGCTTCCTCGTAATACGGAAGCGACCCGAGCAGCCGCCCGTGCGAATCGATATGACTGGTAAGGCCGCTCGAGGTCGAGCGCAGCATTGGTCTGCGGTTTTCAACCGCACGGAACATGGCGCCGGCGTAGTGCTGCTTCGCCTGCACTTCAGTCAGCGACCAGTAATCGTTTGTCTGATTCAGGATAACTTCGGCGCCGGCGTCGACGAACCGGCGCACCTCGTTCGGAAAGACATCCTCAAAGCAGATGGGCGTGGAAAACGTAAACTTCGGGTGCTCGAATACGGTGCGCTCCCGCCCTGGCTCCCAGAGATATACATCGAACTCCTGAAGCATCTCGTATACCCAGGGCAGCGAGTTCTGATACGGGAAGTACTCGGTGAACGGGACAAGACGAATCTTTCGATAGGTTTCCCGGCGGCGTCCCTCGTCGTCGAAGAGAACCGACGCGTTGTAACTGTTGCGGGTCACTTCCTGCCCGTCGACCGTCCGGATGAGCTCGTAATCGTCGTTGCCGGTTACAAGCCACGTGCCTATGCTCTCCTGGTAGTCGAGAAAGCGGTTCACCACCCCGGTAAGGCTCCCCGGAGGATCCTCGGCGGCCCATCGCCGGATGTTCGGGACGAAAGCGGTTTCCGACCACGCGACAAGGTCAGGTTCTTCTTCGAGCGCCTCGTTGGTCAGATCCTGGAGAATGCCGAGCGTGGTTGAATACTGCGCTTTCCGTGGATCGGTATTCTGCTGGATGAGCGCCACGCGTGCGCTTCGCGCCGGTGGCGCCTGGGCTTCATCGATACGCAATACGAGGACCCCGAGTGCCCATACAAGGACCACCGCCGTGATCGAGACGAGCGCGGGGCGCAGGGAGGGCGGAACGCGCCCCGCTGCGCGGAAAACCGCCACAGAGCCTTTGCCGGGTGGCCCGGCCGGGTGGGATGAGTCTTGTGTTGGGGCGAGAACCCGGCGGTAAATGGTTTCGGCGAGGCCTGAATTCACCAGCAGCAGCAAGAAACTGACACCCCAGACGCCGGTAATTGAACTGATTTGAATTAACGGTACGTTTGCGAACTGCGAATGACCGAGAAGCGTCCACGGGTATCCGAGAAATCCCGACGACCTCGCCAACTCGAAAAACGTCCACGCCAGAGGAAGAACCACGACGCGAAACCGCACCGCACTTCGATAGACAGGAAGCATGACAAGCATGAACACAAGGTAAAAGCCGAAAAACAGCACGACGGCGAACTGCAGCGAAACAAGGTTAAACGTCGCGAGCCAATAATTGGACGCCATAGTCAAAAGCGTGCCGAAAAACGCTCCGTAGAACACGCTGCGTCGGTAATCGCATACCCGAAAGAGCAGAAAAAGCGGGACCATCGCGACCCATCCGAGAAACCCGACGCCGTCGAGAAACGCGAAACTCGGAAAGGCAATCGCCTGCAATACCGCCGAAAAGCCGGCAACAAGAAGCCCCCAGTTCGAAAGTTGCCGTCGAAGAAACGCTCCGGTGCCGGTGCCGGCGGTTCGGCTCGATGATTCGGTCACACCCTGAACCCGTGCTACCAGGCGGCCGTACCGAATCCGAGTCGCGATGTACGCGATAGCGTTCACAACGAGAAACGGGGAGAAACGCGCGAAGGAAGCCAGACGTTCGGCGGTGGTGTCGAGCGCGAGACGAAGCGTCCCGTCGTCTACGAAGCGCTCGACGTACTCCATATTCGCGTTGAGCGCGTAGATGTAGTTAAACAGAAAGAAAAGCGTGCTCAAGGCAAGAAGCAGCTCGGGCACAAAGAAGAACCGTCCTGGCCGGCCTGCCCTCTTACCGAGCGACCCGGCGAGTAAGGCGGCAGCCCATACCCCGTGGGCCAGAATGAGCAGATACAGGGGCAGGTCCGCCGGCCCTGCGCCGGTAGCCGCGGCCGGCGAAGCGAATACAATAACGAGGGCGACCGTAGTCGCGGCAGCATAGAGCAGACCGGCCGCCAGACCGTGGCGGCGCGCACGAATAAGACACCTCATTCGTCCATGTTACAGAAGTGATTCGTATTGCTCCACAGATGCTCCGTCGAGCGACGCCTCTATGATTCTTCCGGCAAGCTCGCCAAGATCGCGGTTCCGATACGGAGTAAGCTCGGCGCGGAAAAAATCGCCAAGGATCTTCGCGCCCGCATCGTACCCGTGTTCTCCGACCTCGATCTGTTCGTGCACGTTAAGCAGACCCTTGGGAATGCGTTGTCCGTTAATCCGCAGACTCGGCACAGGGTACCCGAGGAGCGGGCACCGAGCGGGCTTGAGCTGCCCGTCCCTATATTTTACCCCACCACGGCGAGCCATATACTCGCGAGCCATCCACTCACCCTTGAACCCTACATGAAAGGCGCCCACGTACTGATTCGGGATGAGCGCGTAGCGGGTCTGCGGCGAAGCTTGAATCTGGTCGAGGAGAATATTCGCGTGGCGGGCGATGGTACCGGTAGCGAACGGCCAGTAAGAGCCTACGCCTTCGCTCGAAAGGCCGCTGGTATTGGTGATACTGGGATTCGAATGGCCCCTCGGAGCGACAAGTCGCCATAGCCACGCCAGGGCCGGCGGGAGAATGTGCAATATGCCGATGATCCCATAGTTCGGGTTGTCGTACGTGCAAGGCGGAGTGCGCACCCCGAAGCTTCGGACATCGACCTGCACCGGCTCATTAACGGTGTCCCGCACGAAGTGGCGCGGCATAACGATTCGCGGGTTCGGACACGGCTTGCCCGGCTCGTCGAGCGTGTGTTCCCAGGGAAGCGCAGTGGCACCCGGTTTGCCGTCTATATTCAGGAACAATAGCGGCTTCGGCGGCGAAATAGTCAGTCGCTCGAGGTACGGCTCGGTGCCGTACTGAGAGAGATGATCGACGCGAAGGAACCAGCCCGCTTCCGCGTCCTCGGCGATAAGCTTTCCGCGGTTATCCTGTAGCGAGGGTGGCGCGAGAGCCATATCGTCGGTCACCGGATGCAGTTCGCAGGTATCGGCCATCTCGAGGAAGAGCTCATCGCCGGTCACGGTGTCGCTTGCGAGCAGCACGCGTCCGTCGTTTTCCCGGTGGAGCTGCTGAGTCATTTCGCTTTTGCCACCGCCGCTCGCGCCTTCGTGCATAATGACAAACTCATTGTCATACGGCGTAACCAGTCGTACCGCCGAGCTGTGAAGCGTTGCCCAACCTTCAGCTTCTCCCCTTGCGAGAAGCACGCCGTACACGCCCTTTTTCGCGCTCGGGCCGGGATACAGGTTGTACGCGAAAAGCTCGTGTACCTGCTCGTTGCGGTTATGGACTACGACCTGCCTACCGCCGAAATGCGTATGGCGGAACGGAGGGGCGACAAGAATAATGGCCTCGGGTTTGAACCCGTCCGGGACGTCACCGGCGGGTATAAAGCCCTGCAGATCGGCGAGTGCGGTTACAAAGAAGCCGGCATTTACCGGCGCGACCACCAGCGACGGATATCCATTCTCCTGGTCGCCGGAGCGGAACGGCATTGCGATGAGGGCATCTTGCTCGGAAAGCCAGCTGAACGTATCTTTGCGGACTCCGTCGAACGGGATGTCAAATCGATCCTGAAACCTCCGTTTATCGGTCGGTAACGAATCGGCGATCAGCATGGCTTCGGGGTCGCGGCGCCGCATATACGGCTCCGGGTAGTTGATGGATACCCCGTTTTTGCATCGCGTAACGTGAGCTTCGGTAACAACGCCCCTGCCGGGGACGTCGTAGTTGACATCGAACTCGGACTCTCCGGTGTTGCCAAAACAGAGGTCCAGCAACTCGTCACGGGAAGCAGGAATTGTGATTCGCGTGGCTTCAACGACCTGGGCGAACTCCTCGGGGAGATTAAAGGTATGCCCTTGATAAGCAGGAGATCTCAATACACTCATTATGCAGTGATTTTACGCATATTGGTCTCTGTTTGCAAGTATATACAATGCGCTGCGGTAGACTTCGGCACTTGACCCACCGAGTCAATGCCCGCTATTATTCACAGCCCACACGTGGTTTAAGATTATCTCGGAGGCACAACTATGGCCGGACAAATCTCCAAAAACGCACGCCGCGAAGGCGCGCAAGAGCTCAAAAGCCGCTGGGGCGGCAAGATTACAATGAAGACACGATTCGAGAATGGGCGAATCAAACACTACGCTGTGTGCGAGAAAACCGGAAAAGAGGCTCGCCGCCCGAAGGATCTGATGTAAAGGCAGGCTCAGCATGGCAAAGAAGCAGAAAACGAATATTCAACGGGTTCGTCTGAAAAGTACCGAGAGCCCCCACTGCTACTACACGGTTAAGAATAAAAGAAATCTTCCGCACAAGCTCGAGTTCAAAAAATACGACCCGGTTGTGCGACGGCACGTTCTCTACAAAGAGTCGGGAAAGGTGTAAGGGGTATTCATGGCACAGTGCAAAATCAGCGGCAAAAAGCCGCTTTCGGGAAACAACGTTTCCAAAGCCAACAATAAGACCCGCAAGGTTCAGCGGCCGAACCTGCATCGCAAACGAATCTACGTTCCGGAGCTCGGCAGGTCGGTCACGCTTCGTGTTTCGAGCCGAGGCTTGCGTACGATTACCCGCACGGGTCTCATGGACTTCCTGAAAAAGAACAAGCTCCAGCTCAAGGATGTTGTAAGCCACTGAGGGCCTGTCGAAGTACCGGCTGCTCCGGTCGAAGTTATCCGTTCGAGTTCAAAAGCGCCGCTGCCGACGGCGCTTTTTTCGTGTAATTGTCTGCTTATGAAGGCAGGTTCGGTATACGCGCGTTCGGTATACGCGCGTTCCGTATGCGCGGGTTCGGTATAGGCCACCTGTTCTGCCACGCGTGCGCTCCCCCTTCCACGGTTAGTCGTTCTCTAATGAATCGGTCAATCCCCGCTGTATCGAGGAACCGGCGGAAC
>JBKGYS010000062.1:0-13855 GCA_046545955.1 Spirochaetales bacterium
CCAGGATGCGCCTCCTCCCGGCCGGCTCCGTGCTCGCCCGCGAACCTACGATCCGCCTCGGCGTCGGTATCGCCTGCGATCTCACGCACGCGGGCGGCCACTGCGTTAAGCTTTTCTTTGTTACGCCCGTGGAGCACAACGCACGCCCCGCCGGCGGCGAAGCGCAACGCTGTCTCGCGTCCGATACCCGAGCTCGATCCGGTTACAACAACCGTGTGTCCATTCCATCTTCCGTCCATGTGCACAAAAGAATAGGCGCTCGCGCCGCCGGTGGCAAGGTGTTGGATACCCGTGTCGGGCGAGCCCCGGCCGGAGCGGTCGAGCACGCGCACGGGAGGGCTTACCGGCACGCAGAGCCGAGTCAAGCGTTCGGGCGAGCCCCGGCCGGAGCGGTCGAGCACGCCGCATCCGACCGGGCAGAAGCTGCGCCGCCAGAGGCCGGGCAGCGTTCAGCGACTCTCAACGGCGGGTTTTCGGTGCCTACGCCACGATCCCTGCGTATAGCATGCCCGAAAGCGTCGACATGACCACGACAAGACCGAGATACAGCGCCGTTTTCTTTATACCTAGTACGCTTCGGATAACAAGGAGCGAAGGAAGCGACATCGACGGACCTCCGAGAAGCAGGGCGAGCGCAGGCCCATCGGCCATTCCCGCGCCCATAAGTCCCTCGAGGATCGGCACCTCGGTAAGCGTGGCAAAATACATGAACGCACCCGCCACCGAAGCGAACGCAATGTGTAGCGGGCTGTTGGTTCCTACAAGGTTTTCGATCCAGGCTTCAGGAATGAGCGCCTCTTCGCCGGGACGGCCGAGCAGGAATCCGGCGATGAAAATACCGCCCAAGAGCAGTGGCAGTATCTGGATGGTGAAGTTACGGCTTTCTTCGACCCAGCCGCGAATCTCCGGGCCCCTGAACCAGCGAATCAGCGAATACGCCAGCACTACGGCGAATACCGCCACGAGCACATAGCGGATTTCGTAGAGCATATCCCAGAAGCGAAGCGCTCCATCGGAGGGCTGCCAGTTCAAAAACAGCAGGATACCGATCATCGATCCCATGTACACGACTGTCTTCCAGAGCGGCCTGCGGTTGGCATCCGACTCGTCCTGCGCTACGCCCTGGAACATAGCAGCGTTGGTCTGTCGCTCTGCGTCCTCCTTGCGGTATAGCAGATGCATCGCAAAGCCAATGACAACCGCGAAGATTATTGCGCCCACCGCCCGGGCGATCCCAAGGTCAACCCCGAGCACCTGCGCCGTGAGTATAACCGCAAGCACATTTATCGCCGGTCCCGAGTATAGAAACGCCACCGCGGGGCCGATGCCGGCGCCTTTCTTGTAAATGCCTTTAAACAGCGGCAGAATCGTGCACGAGCAGACCGAAAGCACCGCCCCCGAAACCGATGCCACCCCGTACGCGGTGTGCATTTTCGCATCCGGGCCGAGGTATCGGATAACCGACTGTTTATCGAGAAAAACCGAAATGGCGCCGGCGATAAAGAACGCCGGCACCAGACTATAGAGCACATGCTCGCGCGCGTAGTAATGCACCATCTCGAAGGCTTCGTTGACCCCCGCGGTCACGCGTGTGGTGCCGAACGGAATCGCGTAAAGCACGACGAAGACCGCCGCCATAGCAATAAGCGTACGGTTGTGCTGTTGCGCCCAGAAACGTGACAGCTGCATTCGAAGTGTCGGTACTGCATGTTGGCTGCTCATACTTCTATCCCTTTCGTGTATTTGAGTATTGGTGTCGTTCCTCGTATCGCCGCGAGATTACACCCTGCGATGCGCGTGCGGCCCGCGGCTGTGGAAGCTTAGCCTTTGGAAATCATGTCCGCGATCTGGTCGCTCGTGAGCACCTTGCCGCTGCTTTTGAGCTCACCGTCTATCGCGAGACCCGGGGTTACCATAAGGCCCATCTCGGCGAACGTATCGCTGTCGGTTATTTTTTCGATCTCGATATCGGCTGCCTTGTCACCGAGCGACTGCATCGCCGCACGGGCATTCAGCTCCATCTTCTCGCAATTGGCACATCCCGGACCCAATATTTGAAGTTTCATATCGCACTCCTCTTGTTAAGTGTTCTGTGAGCAGGCTGCTCGTTCTCGTCGGTATTCTCCGAGACCTCCCTGCCCGTCTCGTAAGTGTACATATAACAATATATGCGCAAAAATGCAACCATTAGAACCGCGTGAGGCCGACAATGGGCATATCGTTCCAGCGCGAACACTGCCGCCCGGTTTGCTCGGATACCATCCTGGTAAGGACGTAGTTGAAGCCGGGGTATGCGTGATCCACGTCGAGCGGGGTATGGTCGGAATGAAAGTCGCCGCGACAGTCAGGGAGAGCCCGTGCTCGAGGATTAGAGAATGGAGTAGCGGACCGATGGATGTTATAGAAATCCCGACGATCACAATCCCGAGCTGAGTATCGCATGCTATTCGGCTTCGGTTTATTCGTGCACTTCTTCGCCGCCATGGACCTTGAGTATGATGTTCGCGTACAGGGGCGTTTCACTTCTCGCAACAATTGCATAAGCCCGTTTTAAGCGCTCGTAAAAGCTGAAATATCTCATTGCCTCAGCGATTATTTCATTGCGTTCTCAACGCACGGCTTCCATAATGGCGTCAGCGGGAGAAGACTAAATGGCAAAACTATCAGTCGACGAAGTACGAACGCAGGCGCAGAAGCTTGTCTCCGAAGAACCAACGATTACCAATCCGAGCCGAATTATAGCGACCGTCGAAAGAATCGGGCCCATACTTAAAAAGCGTATGACCGTTACCCTCGAAGGCAAAGTCCAGAACGAAGCCGAAAAGCGCAAAGCAGAGCAGGTGCTCGACTCTCATTTCAGGGATGCGATCACGATTAACAACAACCTCGAAGTCGGTCCGGCATGATGTTGTTCTAGCCAATGCAGCGCGGGCTGCCGACGCTGTGGATTCACAGCTGTGGATTCACGCAGGACGCTCGTCGATTCGGCAATCCGCTACCACCTTATTGCGCCCCGTCTGTTTGCCTTCGTAAAGATTGGCATCGGCTCGAACAAGCAGCGAGTCGACGGTGTCGTCGGTCCGGAGCTCACCGACGCCGAACGTCATTGTTATGCTCGTATCGGCAATCGGGGTATCCGCGATACCGGTGCGACAACGCTCGGCGAGATTCGCCGCCTCACAACCATTCGATTCCGGCGCAATAATCAGGAACTCCTCGCCGCCCCATCGGGCGATAAAATCGGACTGCCGGATAAGCGAGCCAAGTCGCACAGCAACCGCCTTCAGCACGGTATCTCCGAAGGTATGCCCGAACTCGTCGTTAACCCGTTTAAACCGATCGATATCCGTAATAATGATCGATAAGGATCGGTCGTGGCGGACCGCATTAGCCACTGCCTGCGTCAGCTGTCGGTCCGCCGCGCGTCTGTTCGCGATGCCGGTCAAAGCATCGACATTAGCCCACTCTTCGAGAAGCTCGGAGCGAACAATCGCGCGGCTGTAGTGCTCGCGAAGAACTGCCCCCGCGCTCGCGAGAACAAAAATCACGATAAGAAAAAGGTGCACACGAAGCAGGTGCCGGACCGTCTCGCCTCCGAACCCATCACCGGGAGGGTGGACAGAAAGTCCGAACAGAGCGACAAGCGCCGAGAACACCAGAACCGCTCCGCCGGCGTTGATGCCCACCCGCCGGTCGAACATAACAAAACCAGCGACGATAAGAATCGCCACCGACCAATAGTGCGCTCCAGCGAGGACAAGCAATCGCTCCTCAACCGCACCGAGTACGAAGAAATGCCAGGCGAGTCGGGCGAGGACAAGAACGGATACGGACGAAAAGATTCCGATTTCCAGCTTCGCAAGCGGCACACACGAACACCGTACTAGCAGCAGGTGTCCGATGAAGAAAACCGCAAACACCGGATAGGCCAAGCAGACGAAGCTGTCACCCGGAGCCCGCATAAACCAGCTAAGAATAAGAATGAGCGTCCCGGCAGCGAGCGCCACCTGGTACACCATCCGCTTCCAAGCGGTCAGCGCTGCCTCTTCGAAGCGGGAAAGCTCCAACGCTGTCTCGTGAGATGGCTTTTCCATGCCCAGCGACCCTGAATAAGCCTACCCCACCCCGACGATCGCGACAAGCTCGGCACTCAAGCTCGCTGGTCGGTAAGCGGCTCAGTAATCCGTATTTCCCTCCGATTGGGATCTATTGTCGCAGCGGCTCCGTACGCAAGAACTGTCATAGGATCGGTATGCCCGAAGTCCATACCAGTGATAACAGGAATATCGTCGCGGCCGGCTTCGTCTCTTACAACCCGGAGAATCGCCTCATCGTAGGCAGCGTACCTCTCGGGCGGGACGCCTCCACCAGGCCGACCGAACAGCACCGCCCGGATACCTTCAATAACGCCCATCGCCGCCAGCGACCGAAGGAACCCCGTAACGAAGTCCGGCGAAGCCCCCTGCTCGGAGGTTTCGAAAAATAGAAACGCTCCCTCCCAGGCTTCCCGCGACGGGAACACCTCGGTGCCGCGCAATTGATCGAGCACCTCCGCACATCCGCCAAGGAGGTGGCCGTGGACTGCGCCGGCGGCGGCCGCAGAATCCCGGCCATCACCGGCCGCTCGCGCCTTCACAGCGCCCGTTACCGCTCCGGCCTCGCCACCGGCCCGATGACTGGCACGCGCGGGGCGGTTATCGTCGCCATCGGCCGGATGCTCCTCTCCAGCGCTCCCTGCCCGATCGCCGCCCTGTATCCAGCGCCAGCCCCCCGATGGATAGAGCTTCCTCGCCCGCAACTGATTGGAAGGCTCAGCCCAGTCGAGAAACTCGTCGGTCCATCCCTGCCGGTTCTCCTCGAGTCGGCCGAACGGCTCCGTGGAAAACATGCTCCTTCTTACCGCGTCCACCGTGTACTCGAACATGCCGGCGTTTTCGCCGAAGCCCGCCATAATGGACGGCCCGTAAAATGTGCGAAGTCCCGCCCGGTAACAGGCGAGATGCGACACCGTCGTATCCGAGTAGCCGACGAATCCCTTCGGGTTCGCCGCGATCACCGTGTCGTCGATCCACGGAAGCAGCCGAATCGACTCGTCGCCGCCGATGGTCGAGACGATCCCCTTTATCTGCGGATCGGCGAATGCCTGCATGAGGTCGTCCGCGCGCGCTCGCGGATTTCGGTAAATCCACTCAGGGTCGGAAAGCGTGTGCGGCATCTCGACCACGCGGACGCCGAATTCTTTTTGAAGCTGATGTTTTCCCGCCTCGTAGCGGTGCGGAATTGTCCCCGGACCTCCCCAGGATAATGTAACCGCAGCGAGAGTGTCGCCGGGCTGTAGGACCATTGGTTTGAGCATGCTGCAGCGTCACATGTAGGCCTGCGGGCGTGCAAGAACGCCTGCTGTCCACCACCCTGGTGTTCAAGCCGGCCTGAGCGCCCGGCGCCCGCCTCGCCGCTCTACTCCGGCTGCGGCGGGCGACGGTTTTGCTTGTGCCGCCCGCGCACCTTCTTCGCGCCGATGCGACGCTCCTTGGCGCCCTTCGAGGGGCGGGTAGGCTTTCGGCGCTTCTGTCTTCGAAGCGCCGCGCATATCAGGGAAGCCGCGCGGTAAACCGCGGCGCGACGGTTGGCTCTCTGCGATCGCCCCTCCGAAGCGTGGATCAGAAGCTCGTCATCACTCGTAATGCGATTCGCAAGTTTCTCGCGAACGCGATCTTTCGACGCCTCATCCAGCGGTAGCTCGCCGATCGCCAGGCGAAGCGTTGCGCGGGTATTCACCTTGTTTACATTCTGCCCTCCGGGGCCTCCGCTTCGTGAAAACTCCCAACCGGCCTCGCGCCCGATCCATTCTCTCAAAAATTCCTCGTTCATACTTACCTTACTGTTTCCCATCCGGCGGCCGCGGCCGTAATCGCGGCGCGGTCCAAACCAGAAAGCCGATGTTACCCGACCTCATATTGCCAGCCTACGCTCCACGCGCGAGCTCGGCAATCGTCGAGTACACGGCAGAAGAATAAGAGTTTTTCAGGCTGATGTTTCCACCCGCCCCTATCGGGCTTTTCCGCAAGAGGCATGGCAATTACAGAAATGTAACTGGAAAGTCAAAAGAAAACCGACGCGTCGGATACGTCGGTTTTCGGTTTCGGGATCGTACCGGCAAACGGACCGGGTTTGTCCGATACGATCAGCTGGGCCTCAAACCCCCTGCCTTCCCCATCGCCTCGGCCACTCCATGCATCCCCCCTTTACTCGTACGAGGTAAAGCGCACCCAGTCGACATAGTAGTAAAGCTCAGTATCTGCCACAGGCGGGCCCTGAATCCAGTATCCCGTCCCGCCGTCTTCAAGGCTGGCCGACCAGAAGTTCAGTTTCAGACTATAGGGAGCGTCAATGATTCCGGCCTGCTCGTCGTACCAGTACTCGTAGAGCACAATATCGTCTACGAACCACTGCACCCGATCTTCGGTGATATCAAAGCCCCAGATATGGAAGTCATTCGCCGGGTTAAACGGGAGTTCAACGTCGGTTCCCCAGCTTTCGAACTCCGCGCCGTGAAGCGCAAAGTGCACCTCGCTGTAGTCATCGCTTATGTTCACCGTCACGAACTCTATGTCGATCTCCTGTCGGGTTTGACTGCCTCCGTCGCGCCAGTCGATCGTGTACATCGTCGGGAGCACGCCGTCTTCGTCGGTCGGCTTAAGCCGTGCCTCCCAGCGGCCGAAGCCGAAATCATCCCGCTGAGTTTGAATCGCCGAGCTTTTGAAAAGGCCGGTTTCCTCGTAGTAATCAGTGTCGTATTCGAACGCCAACACCAGCATATCGTCCTCAATGTAGGTGCGTTCGGAACTCAGTTGTCCTCCGTGTTCGGTCCAGGTACCGACATGCCAGAGGTCCGAATCGATCGTAGAGGCGTTAAAGGTATCTATGAATTCGTACTCAGGTTCCGGTTCGACAAACCCGATTTGCCTTCCTCGCCCGTGGTTCCCCCGGCGTGGGGATCGGTGCTCGATTCCACACACGGGCGTTATCAACGAGCGATTTTCGGCACCTACAGCCATTGCAGATAGCTTGTATTAGCTTGCTTGCTGCAATAAACTATGGATATAGCTTCTCACCGCTCTGGTCGGCTGTCAACGGCGAATTCACCGCGATTCCCGAATATTCGGCGGATTGCCGGGTCTTGATTGACGACAGGCAGAATTACGCGTACCAAATGGGCGATGCGCGAGGCATTACGAAACGGAGGTTGCAGTGGATAGAAAGGGCGATGTCTCATCGGTGAACACGAGTACTGTTATGCGCGAGATCTGGCGCTCGGGCAGGAGCAGTCGAGCCGAACTGGCAAGGACGACCAATCTTCACGCCGCAACCATTTCGCGAATCGTGAATAGACTCGTGGACATTGGACTTGTCGAGTTCGGCGACGAGCAGGACGCAAGCGCCCGCGGCGGACGCCGCGCTACCGACGTCGCCATCAATCAGGTGTTCGGTCTCATACTTGGTCTGGAGATCCAGACGGACGTGTTTCATGCGGTCGGCACAACCGTTTCGGGCGAGCTGGTGTTCAGCAGAAGCGGAGAGCTTCCGGTCGAAGAAATCGATATCATGGCTTCGTTTCGCACGGTAATCGCGGCAGTTCAGGGCGACATAGATGCCCAGTCAGCACCATTACTGGGGGTGGCGCTCGGATTGTCGGGCTTGGTAGACCCCTATTCCGGTATAATTCTCAGATCGAATCCACTGAACATTTTCGAGCCGGTTGAGTTCAGAAAGGAAGCTGAAGCGTTCCTTAACGTCCCGCTGCTTCTGGAAAACGACGCGAACTGCGGATGCTGGGGCGAACTCGCGGCCGGCGGTTCCCGTCGTCTGCAGAACATGCTCTACTTACTCGGAGAGTTTCGCGAGCCCCGCGCTGCGAAACGCGAGGGGCACACGCTGGCAGTCGGCATGGGATTCGTGCTGGACGGGCATGTGCGTCACGGTTCGCACTATTCTGCCGGCGAATTTCAGAGCGTTCTCTGGAGGGACGGAAACAGCTCGCAGTTCTCGCTCCGCGACAAGGAGATTCTACAGTCTGCTTCCGATTCAGGAGTACGCGAGCGGGTTCTCCGTGAGTTGGCGATGCACGTGGGTCTTGCCGTGAACCTGCTCGATCTTACGAGCGTCGTCGTCGGCGGAGATATCGTCCGCGACCGCGATACGATACGGGCGATTTTCGAGGCGGAAATACAGCGCAACTGGTCGTACTCGAACGAGGTAGACTGCGAAGTCCTGTTCAGCGATATGGGAGAGTACGCGGTCGCCTTCGGAGCAGCGGCAATGTTCGTCGAGCACCTCTTCTCGGTGCCGACAGAAAGTCGCGAAACGCCGACGCAGTACGTCGGCATTCACCTGCTCGACCATCTATCACAGCACATACCGGTAGACTGAGAAAAAAGACAACGCGGGCTCTACAGCGCGGAGCCAACCGCCAATAGCAGGCAGTCGCCGCTCGGCTCGCAGTATTCGCCTTTTTTGGAGTCGTTTCTTTAAGCGGCAAGCTCGCACCGGCGCGGGCGCTCCTCCCGCGTGCGAAACACACTGAAATCCCCCGCAGGTCGCTTCCCGCACCACCACCCGCCTGCGTATTTTGGCGGTAATAATGGGTAAGTCTTTTCAACGGGCACTATGGTGGATAAAGCGGGATATCCGGCTCGACGATAACGAGGCGCTGCAGTCGGCATGCAGCTGCGCCGCGGAGGTCATGCCGGTGTACGTGGTGGAGCCGATGCTCTGGACCTCCGCGGACGCCTCGGCCATGCATCTGAACGCCGTACGAACCGCGCTTTCCGCGCTGCGGGACAAACTTCGCGCGGATTACGACGCCGACCTGCTCGTTATCCGCGGCGATCTGCCGGAAGCTTTCGACAAACTTCGCGCAGCGCTGCCGTTCGACGCGATATTTGCCGAGGAGGAGACCGGCCTCGCCCACACCTTCGAACGCGATAAACGGGTGCGCGCGTGGGCCCGAAAGGCCGGCCTGACGTTTCGCGAACTCCCACACGCCGGCGTAATTCGCGGCCTTGGCTCTCGCGAGGACCGCAAACGAATCTGGAACGCTCGCATGGCGTACCCGGCGATCGACCCTCCTCGGTCCATACCTCAGGCTGCGCACGCGCTGCGACACGCGCGCTCGAGCGAGCTTCCCGGCTTTCCCGAGTGCGGTTTCAGCGCAGAAGCGGGCCGGACCGATCTCGCGCAATCGGCGTCGAACGACGCCGGCGACGTCCCCCGCGTGGATGCCACGGCGAGCGGCCGCCTGCCGCGCGTCGACGAAGCACCATCGCCCGGCAGAGGACTCCAACGCGTCGATGAGCCTTCCGCCCGCCGGGTCCTCGAGTCGTTTCTGAGCACCCGGGGAGAGGCCTACAACCGCGGCATCTCTTCGCCGGAAATCGCGCGCTGGAGCGGAAGCAGGTTAAGCGCGCACTTGGCCTGGGGAACCATCTCGCTTCGCCGGGCCCTGCAGCGGATACGCGATTACCGCGAGGAGGCACGGGCCACGCGGAAAAACATCAGCCTGAAAGCTCTTTCGAGCGTGGAACGCAGACTGCACTGGCACGACCACTTTTGCCAGCGGCTCGAAGACGAGCCGCAGATGGAGTTCGAAGCGCTTAATCCTGCGTTTCGAGACCTCGAGTACAGCAACCGCGAGGAGCTGTTCGAGGCGTGGTTCGACGGCCGGACCGGAATGCCCATGGTCGACGCGTGCATGCGGTGTCTCCGCACTACCGGCTTCCTTAATTTTCGCATGCGGGCAATGCTTGTTTCCTCGGCGTGTCATCTGTTCGATCTCTCGTGGAAGCGTATTCGTTACCCCATGGCACAGATTATGGGCGACTATCTTCCGGGAATTCATATCTCGCAGCTTCAGATGCAGGCGGGCGTTGTCGGGATTAACACCATCCGCGTCTACAGTCCGGCCAAGCAGCTCACCGATCACGACGAAGAGTGTACGTTTGTGCGCAAGTGGATCCCCGAACTCGCCGGTTTCCCGGCTGGAGAGATTGTCGCACACGCGAAGGGCGAGCGCGAAGGTCCGCTCGGTGACTATCCGGCGCCGCTGGTCGACTACAAGGTGGAGGCGAAGCGCGCCCGCTCGATGCTTTACTCGCTCAAGAACCGCGCCTCGCGTTCGGGTGCGTCGAGGGAGGTTCTCGATCGCCACGGCTCGCGGCTGCCGGCTTCGAGGCGACGGGGGTAGGCGAATCGCGAATGGCCGAGACGTGGAGGTCAATGGCTTATGGAAGTCATTTGCTTATGGAAGTCAATGGCTTATGGACGTAAATGGTTTCCGGTAGCGCCATGAGCAATTCGACTCGGCGGCAATTCATGCTATGCTCGCGAGGCAAGATAAGCAGGGAAGGAGGAAAACGCGTGAAATATCGTACATTAGGAAACTCGGGATTAATGGTCTCTCCGTTGACGCTTGGTACTATGACGTTCGGCGGGGGCGGATTCTTTGCAAACGTTGGCGGCACACAAGTTGATGAAGCCCGCGATCTCATAGCAATGAGCCGTGAGGCAGGGGTCAATCTCTTCGATACCGCCGATATGTATTCGTGGGGTGAATCGGAACGAATCCTCGGCAAAGCGCTCGGGGACTCGATTAACGACGTGCTCGTGGCAACCAAAGTCGGCATGCAAGTCGGCAAAGATCCCAATGACCGCGGGCTTTCCCGACGGCACATTATCGAGCAGTGCGAGCAGAGCCTCCGCAACCTCGGCCGCGACTATATTGACCTTTACCAGGTGCACTCCTGGGACGGACAAACCCCGCTCGAGGAGACACTGGGCGCACTCGGACACCTGGTAGACCAGGGCAAAGTCCGCTACGTCGGCTGCTCGAACTATTCGGCGTGGCATATGGTAAAGGCGCTCGGGATCGCCGACAGGGAACATCTGCCGCCGTTCGTGGTAACGCAGAACTTCTACAGCCCGGCGTTCCGGGATGTCGAGTTCGAGCTGCTGCCCGCAGCCATCGATGCAGGCGTCGGGATGCTCGTATGGAGCCCTCTCGCCGGTGGGCTGACCTCAGGAAAATACCGGCGCGACCACCAGCCCGACAGCGGAAGGCACCTCTCCGAATGGGACGAACCGCCGGTCGACGACCCCGAGCGCCTCTGGAAAACCGTGGACGCGCTCTTAGAGGTCGCCGGGGAGCATGGTGCTTCGGCGGCACAAGTCTCCCTCGCGTGGCTTATGACGCGTCCGGGAATCGCGAGCGTCATCGTCGGAGCGCGCAACCGGGATCAGCTCGCCGACAACCTGGCCGCAATGGAGCTGGAATTGAGCGAAGATCAGATCAACCGAATCGAGCAGGCTTCGCGCCCGCAGCATTTGCCCTATCCGATCTGGCACCAGCGCAAAACCGTCGCGGCGCGCCTATCCGACGCTGACAAGGTTTTCCCGCTGGATGCGGAAGGCTGACCAAGGGGTCCAAACTACCGCAACGGCGACGGAAGTATTGCTCGATCGCAACCGCGGCCATGGTCGCCGGCGTGCCTCGACGCGCGTCGGCGATCTCACGGTCACGCATTTGTGTGAGGGGGGGGTCGACAGAGCCAAGAATTATGCTAAAATTGAGGTATGAAATCTAAAACGCTTAAAGTTGCGGGTTCTCTTATTGCAGGTGTTTTCGCGGTCGGAATCGGGCTCGGCTATGGAATTGTCGTCGCTCCCGCCGGCCCCGCCGAAACCGAATCGCTCGCCCAGGCCGACGGCGGGGAAAGCGAACTCGAGCAGTTTTTTCCTGACGCGGAGTTCGAAGAAATAGAAGAGGACGTGCACCGTGCAACCGAGGGCGGTGAAACCGTAGGCCTTATCGGCCAGGGTACCGGATCCGGTTACGAAGACGGCATTGTCGCCCTTGTCGCCGTAGATATGGAAGGGGAGATTGTCGGCGTAGATATCCTCGAGCAGAACGAAACAGAAGACCTCGGCGATGTAATTGCGGAGGACGATTTTCTCGACCAGTTCGAAGGGCTCACCGCGGACAGCGTAGCGCTCTCGGACGATGGCGGTGAGATCGACGGCATCTCCGGAGCGACTCAGAGTTCCGAAGGCGTCGTAAATATCGTAACCGATGTAATCGACGAGCTCTCCGAGCACATGTAGACCCAATCCGCATCTACATCTAGCCTGGCCGCAAGCCAAGTGCGACTGAGCGGGCTCTAGTCATCGTCGGAAGCAAAAAACGCCTCGGCCCCCGGAAAGCCGAGGCGTTTGCGCGCCATTTCTTCGGGAAAAATGCGAAACTCCAGCCTCGCCTTTGTGAATTCAGTGCCACTCGCGCCACGAATGGTCACCTCTATCGAAGCGTTCCTTTCGTCCGAATCGAGCAGTCGCGCGGTAATCTCGAAGGGAGCATCCGACGAGTACGCAGGCTTCAGGTAACTTGTGTGAAGCTCGCGGGTCATGCCCGAGGTTCCAAGCACCGCGTGAATGAGCCAGGCGGCTGTTTCGTCGCAGAGGGTCGCCTGGATACCGCCATGAACAACTCCCGGGTATCCCTCCAGGTCGGTTCGCGGACTCCAGGTTGATGTTACCTCCGCGCCGCGCTTCCTGAACGCGAGCCTCAATCCAATCGGGTTGTCCGGCGAGCAGCCGAAACAGTTATACGTCGGTGACCCCGCGTACGGGTTTTGAAGCGGAATCTCTTCAGAGTCTGCGCCACGCATTATGTGCCAGCGTGCAGGGAATCGATGGAAACCGTCAAGCAGGCTTTGCCGGCGAGCGCACCGGTGGCGTCAAAACCCGACGTACGATTGCCGCGCAAATACCCGCGGCCGTTGTGTGGCCGCGCGAAAACCGCTTCGACCCGTGCAGTGCGCCGGTGTGCCTGTCAGTCTTCGATATAGCCGGAGGGCTCACTTCGTGGAAGAAGGAGTATTCCCAAAAATCCAATAAGCGGCGTGGTAATAAGCGAGACAATAAACCACAGAAGAAAGCTGCGATTCTGATTCTGCGCGCCCTTGCCGACGAGGTAGCTAAGGCCGAGCCAGACGATTGTGCTGAAAAGGCCGCTCAGTATTCCCATACCCACAGTGTAGCGCTACGGGCCTCAAAGGAACAAGACCGGGTGCGCCCGCAGTGCGGGTGTTCCCTTCGATGAAGGAGCTGTACAAGAGAAAGCGGACAGACGCTTCCTGGCGCGTGGCGATCGCGCGGTGACCGGAAACTCCGGCCACCGCTTGCAACCTGGACACAGTTTAAGAGAACCGCCGAATGCGACTCAGCGCCGAGACTCGGCTATCGCCGCACGCCGGGCAACGTGCAGCCGGCGCTCGCCGATTCAATCGTCGAGACTGTCCTCGAACGCCTCAATGTAATCCTCCAATGTATCCTCGATCAGCTCCTCGAAGTCGTCCCACGGTGGCGGACCGATCAATTCGTCGAGGTCTGCATCCGCGAACCAACTGCCGACATAAATGGCAAGCACTATTCCGAAATCATCTCCCTCAGCGACGGTAAGCCCGTCGTCGAGTTCGATCTCAAAGTCTTCGTCAACATCCAGCGACTCGTCAAAGCCAGCCCCATTTAAGGTTCCTTGAATGCGAATACTCTTGGCCATATCCCATTCAGGATATTCAGCTTCGAACGCTTCGCGCTCGTCGAGGTCGTCGAAGTCGTCCGGTGTTTCCACCTCAATCTCAATCTCAATCTCCTCGTAGACTCCAACCGGAATCACAAGGTCCTCGATGAGTGGCTCGATACTGCCGCCGAGGGGAAGATCCAACAAATACGGGCCAAACTCGAGGTCTTCTGTTTCCGATTCATCCAATTCGAGTTCCACTTCCGATAGCACAATCTGCAC
>JBKGYS010000063.1:0-13853 GCA_046545955.1 Spirochaetales bacterium
CTGCGACTGTCCGGAAGCGGGAGGCAGAGCAGGCCCGACCCGGGCGATCCGAGCATCGTCTACCGGGGCGATCGGAGCCGCGTCGAGGCGGATCATCCGAGCCCCGCCGACGCGGGCGATCCGAGCGCCGCCGACCCGGGCGATCCGAGCACCGCCAACGCGGGCCCGGCCTCCGGTATTGTCACGCACAAGGAAAAGCGTATTCGCGATGGGGTCGAGTACAACGTCGAGCGCGAGTTTACCGTCGACTCGTCGGGCGCCTTCGAGTCGCTGTGCGAGCGCATCGGAGCAGAGCGGTTCGCGCTGAAGCGCAAGCGAGGCTGGTATCTGTCCCGGGACGGGATTACCGCGGAGGTTGTCGAGGTGGATTCGCTCGGTTGGTTTCTCGAAATAGAGGCGGTAATCGATGAGGCGTCCGGCAAAACCGAAAGCGAAGCGGCTGCCGCCTGCGTGCGCGAGGTCCTCTCGCAGGCCGGAGTCGATCCCTCGGCGGTCGAGTCGAGGACCTACCTTTCCATGCTCGGCTTCAGCGACACACCGCCTGCTTCGTTGTAGGCACGGCCTCCGTGCGCTTTGTCGCCGCCGCCGCCGCGGCAGTGGTTACTTCAGGTCCGGCAAACGCAGGTCGCGCAGCACCCGCACCGCCTCGGAGTAGTGTTCCTTTGCCGCCTCGTGCCACCGGTAGTATCGACTTTTGAAAAACCCCGGTTTCGGCCGCACGGTTCTGGGTTTCGCTCCGGTACGGTTTTGTATCTCGTGTTTCAGCCACAGGTACTTGTCCATCATATTGCCGAGTTCTTCGTCGCCGGTGCTATCGTCGAGCTCGACCGCTTCTCCTTTCCATTCGTTTCTGCGGTATTCGGCAATATCCTCTCGAATTATGAAATCGAGTGTGCGCTCTTCGTAGGGCCGCTCGTTACCCGGGGCTCCGATGATCGATTCGAGCTCGGAGAGAACGAGCTCCTCGTCTTCGAAGCTGCGCCGGTTGTAGGTGGCAAGGTAGCGATAGACTTTCCGCGCTGCGGCGAAAAAACGGCTGCGGTTGTGTATCCTTCGCGCATCCGGGATCAGCCTCGGATCCTCCCAGGTCTGTTCGAGCTTGTCGGGCGCGCGACCGGCGTGGGCGTGACCGATCGGCGGAACGAGAGAGTTCTGATCGAAGCGATTAAACTCCTCATTGCGGCCGGTGAAGTTCTGGTGTGCCCAAGTGTCTGCAAAGGTGTGAAGGGCAATACCTATTCGCATAATATTTCGCGTCTTGAGCGCGGAGACGAGAAGCTCTTTCGCGCGCGCGCCGTTAGGAGTCACGACAAGAGCATTCTTGCGACGGTCGCTTCGCAGCCTCGCCGCCGCTTCGGCGTCTCCGGGGACGAAATGGAAGGGAATCCAGACCTGGTATTCCTGCGACTTATCCCAGAACCCGAAGTGATGGGTTGTAACCGTATCGTACTTCACACCGGGCCCGCGTACCTGGTAGGAAACGAGCGCGTGGTCGGTGTATTGCGATGCGTACGCAAGCTCATCTGCCTGTTCGCCGGTAAACCCGGCACGCCTCGCGATCATGGCGACCATGTAGTAGTGAAACTCCGCATTCAAGCTTTTCTACTCTCCGATCGATTTCCGGAACAGGCGACCGAGCCTGGTGTTTTTGTGTGATGCATGGTTGCACCGCCGCTGAAGCGTCTATACGCTGTCGTCCATGAATGTCATGCGGACCGTCTCGCGCCTTTCCGGAATCATTTTTGATATAGATAACACACTTTACCGAAACCGTGCATACACCGACGCGCAGACCGATCTACTCGTAGGCAGGCTCGCCGAGCACCTCGGTCGATCCTGCGAAGATATGAAGCAGGATATCGCCGCGCGGCGTCGACAGATGGCCGACGAGGCCGGCGGGCGCACACCGAGCCTCGCGAATATCTTCCTCGAGTACAATGTGGATATTGCCACGAGCGTGCAATGGCGCGAGGAACTGCTCGATCCATCGGCCTACCTTCACTCCGATCCTGCACTTCGCAGCACGCTCTCAGCGCTCGGTGAGACACACGCGCTCGTTGCGGTAACCAATAACCCCTCCTCGGTTGGTCGAGCAACATTATCGGTTCTCGGGGTTGAGTCGCAATTCGCGGGCATTGTCGGACTCGATGATTCCGGCGTGAGCAAACCACACGCGAAGCCGTTTCAACTCGGGTTGCAGCTCATCCGCGCAGCGAGCCGGTGGGCGGTTCCGGCATCGGAGGTGGTGAGTATCGGCGATCGCATCCCGGTGGACCTCGAACCGGCAATGGAGCTGGGAATGGGTGCGGTTCTCGTTGAATCGATGGAGGATGTATACGCGCTCGACTCGGGCGAGCTCCTTACCGCACGCGCGCAGTCCGCTGACCACAGGCAAGCCGATAACCCCGGGGTGTTTCCCGGATAAGGTATGTCTGAGGTCTTCTGGCAGGAGCTTGTACGCGAACTGGCGCGGCTCATCGCCTCGAGCAGATGTTACCGGCGGGAACCGCTTTCGGTATACGCGGTCGTAAACCCTCGAGCCGGGGTTCTCTCGCGTAAACGAACGCGTAAGCGGCTGGTAGAGCTTTTGCGGCGGCGACTGGATGATAAGGCGATCTCCCCGGCTGCGCCTCCCGATATCCGTGTCGCGCTAACCGAGTACTCCGGGCACGCGCGTCAACTCGCAGAGCGGGCTGCCGACTACCTCGCCGGGCGCCGTCAGACGCTCCTCTTGAGCGCCGGCGGGGATGGAACGCATCGTGACTTGCTGTCGGGAGTTCTTTCGCGCCGACTCAAGGCTCCGGTCTACCGGTTGCCGGCGGGCACGGGCAACGATTCGGCCGACGCCCCGACCTTGGCCGACGCTTTCGAGCGCGCCTCGGACCTTGCCGTGGTAACTCCGCAGATGGCGATAGAAGTACGCAGCTTCGACGGGGCGGTGTATCACGCCTTTAATGTAGCGTCGTTCGGGCTCGATGCGGTTATAAGCGGCGTTACGAATCGACTGAAAACAACCCGAGTGCCGGG
Source organism: Spirochaetales bacterium (assembly GCA_046545955.1). Classification (GTDB taxonomy): domain Bacteria; phylum Spirochaetota; class Spirochaetia; order DSM-27196; family SKKC01; genus SLAN01. Next base: position 3,028 of record JBKGYS010000063.1, read on the forward strand.
GAATATGTATACGGTAGTCGCCGATATCGCCACGCTCTTATACGTTCCGCTGGTCGGTATTCCGCCGGCAAGGATCGTCTGGCGGGAAGGTCCGGTACAGCATGAAGTCTCCGGACAGTTTGCGCTCGCCGCGCTGGGCGCCGGTGGTAATCGTCGCTACGGAGGTGGAAAGCCCATCCTGCCGGATTATCGAAATCTGTGCATAATCCGGCTTCCACCGTTTGCGCAGCGCGTTAGCCTGAAGCGGCATCTATACCAAGGAACCCACCTCGAGCGCGACGGGGTCATTGCCGGGATTGCCGATTCGGTAACCATTTACTCGGACCAACGGCTGCCGTTTCAGTTCGACGGCGAGATGGTCTGGATTGAACCGGGGGCGTTTCCCGTCCATATGACGATAATTCGCGACGCGTGGCTTTCGGTTCAGACTGCTTGACCGCGTATGCGGCTCAGAAATCGTAAAAATGTCCTTCACGAGCGAAATCGTAGAAGCCTCGTTCAGCGATTTCGTCGGCCTTCGTCTGGAAGCTGTCGGCGTAGTGCATAAGCAGCATACGCGCACGCGTCGCCTCGGGAACCTGCATCAGTTCATCGAGCGATGCATGCACCCCGCCGGTAAAGAACTGGGCGTCCTGAAAGATCCACTCGATAGCCATGTGAGCTTCAATATCCGGGATGAGCGAAGCGTCGTATTTCGTGTCACCGGTGAATAGAATTCTGTCGTCGATTACAAGACCCACGCTGTACGCAGCGGTCTTCCAGCTTTGCGCCTGCTCGGGAAAGTGATTCGTTCGGAATATTTTGATGTTTAAAGAGCCTACATCGAACGCCGCCATTTCGCGCGGCATGCCTTCGAGCGGCTCGGGTCGCACCGTATCCCAGAAATCGTCGAACGAGAGATATCGTCCGTTGTGTCGTTCGTTCGATGCGGCGCCGCCCTTGAGACTTTCGTTCCAGAGAAGCTTCTCATAGCGCTTCTCGATGAAGGCGACCGGTTTTTGTTTCGCCACGTAGCGGCCTGTGAGCATGACTTCCTCGAGCCCGCCGATATGATCGGCGTGGCTGTGTGTTATGAGAAAATTACGAATGTCGGAGGTCTCAAGCCCGAGCGATCGCAAGCGTGCCGGAGTTTTCGTCCCGCAGTCTACCAGCACATGGTCATTACCCTTTATAATGAGATAGTTATTCTGACCCAGCGAACGCGAAAAGGCGCCGCCGCAACCCACTGTAAATACCGAAAGGTGTCCATCGTTGGTAAGTGTAAGCCTATTGTCCCCCAGCGGTCGTATATTCATGTAGTCCTTTTCAGCTCTCTCCCGTAGCCAAAGCGTAAGGCCCCGAACGGAGGCGGTCAAGTATGTTACTTAAAGTATGAACATAACGCGTTGTTTCAGGCGCGACAACGCGCCGGCATTCAAAAAGCTGTCCTGTTACTTTTCGGCAAGAACGCTCGCGCTGCTTAACAGGCGTGTCATAGCGTCGGCATCGATGGGACGTTTGATTTGAAAGCCTTGCATATGGGACCCGATTTGCTGCAGAAATGCGACCTGCTCTTCGGTTTCGGCTCCCTCCGCGATCATCTTCAGCCCGAGTCCACTCATAAGCCCGTGTGTTCCGCGTACGAGCTGACAGTCGCGCGCGTCCCGCGGCACATCGAGAAGAAAGGACCGGTCGAGTTTAACCGCAGATATGGGCAGGCGACGAATATAGGCGAGCGAAGAATACCCGACCCCGAAGTCATCGACAACAAGGGGCAGGCCGCATTCGACGAGCCGGCCGATCGAATCAGATATGGTACTCGATGCGGCAAGCAGAACGCTTTCTGTGATCTCCATATGGAGGAGCTCGGGAGGTATGTCGCGCGAATGCAGGATATCGAGCACGCGTGAGGCGAAATCGGGGTCATTCAGTTGTTTCGCCGAAACGTTAACCGCGATCGGAACGGTGCGCAGGCCCGCGTCGATCCAGCGCTTCAACTGCATGCAGGCCTGTTCGAGCACCCAGTAGCCGATTGGAATAATAAGCCCGGTTTCCTCCGCTACCGGAATAAAGGAGACAGGCGAGACGTGGCCGAGTGTGTCGTTTTGCCAGCGTGCGAGAACCTCGATCCCGCTCACTTCTCCGTAGGGGCTCGCCTGCGGCTGGTATCTCAGGTACAGCTCGTTGCTGCTGAGGGCGTGCCGGAGTTCGTTAAGAAGGCTCATAGTCCGCGAGGTGTTTCGCTGCATTTCGGAGGTATAACACCGGTAGGTGTTGCGATCCTGCTTCGCCGCTCCGAGGGCAGTATCCGCATGGCGGATCAGGGCCTCCGGGTCGCCGTCATCGGGATACACGCTCACCCCGATGGTGCACCCGATGTAAATAATTCTGCCACGAATGGAAAACGGAAAACGCATGGCCGCTATGATGCGAACCGCGATTTGCTCGGCCTCGGAGACGTCGGAAATATCCGGAACGAGAAGCGAAAACTCGTCGCCTCCTACCCGGAAAAGCGAGTCCGCGCTGGGGGCATGACTACTGAGCCGGTCACGAACTTCCACAAGAAGTTGATCGCCGATTTCATGCCCAAGCGTGTCGTTTATGCCCTTGAAACGATCGAGGTCGACGAGAAGCACAGCGAGTCGATCTGTGCTGCGGGTGGATGTCCTGTGGCAGAGTTCACGAAGGCGTTCGTAAAAGTTCCTTCGATTGCGCAATCCGGTGAGCTGGTCATAATACACGAGATAGGATAGGCGGTCCCGCATCCGTCCAACTTTCTCCGCGTCGCGGACGTAGACGAAGATCACCGTGGCCGTGGCGGTGAGGATAAACAGCGTTATGCCGGCCGGAAAGCGTTGTATAAGCGGTACCGAACCTGTCAGGAGCGAGACCCCGGTATATGCCTGCCAGAGGTCGTCGAGGCCAGACAGCGCTGCCAGAGATAGCGCTATGAACATCGGGACGAGCAGTCGACGTTTTCCCTCGCGCAAGGAGGCGCCGAGGCTGAAAAGCAGATATCCAATGCCGGCGATGAGAAGACCGTCCCGCACGATTTTCAACGGCCCGTGCGCAGTCCGGCGTGTATCGAAAAGCGCGCCGTCTACAAGCTCGGCGCTTTCGCTGACGCTCACGAATGTGCCCGGTTGGAAAAATGCGGCTATGGTTAACGCGGCCACCACGGCAATCGCGACGAGGCTGATGGTTCTGTGGACGCCCACGCGGTCGGTCGACGAATCAGAAAGCCCGTACATGAATATGGGGATGGCGGCGATAAAGAAGGCTCCCATGAGCTGCTCGATCCGGTAGAACTGCGCGCTGAGCGACGCGTGGCTTTCCATGTTCGCAAAGAGTATGGCGAGAAGCTGCGACGATACGAGAACAAAGGCTACGGAGGTTACAAGAAGCATGGACAGGTGGAGTCGGGACCTCGTAAGCACACTCAGATAGAGGAAAATAGTCCCACTGGCAAGCAATACTCCCGCCGAAAGCGCAGGTACCAGCTCTACGAGCAGGAAGTGAATATCGAACTCCAGAATCGCCATAGTCTGAGATTTATAACCATAGTCGAAGGAGTCTTAAAGCACAATGTTTATGGACTCAGCGAAGCGACCGATTGACACAGCAGTGGTGCCACCGGTAGCTTCCCGATACCTGAACGGGGGTAGCCCTTATCTACGGAGTGCGTGCGGCAGTGGTTACAAGCACAGTTGAGCAGTACATTAAGGTGCTTTTTACGGAAACCGAGCACTCCGGACGGCAAATCGTCAGCATGAAACGCTTGTCCGAGACTATGGATGTAACCCCGGGAACGGCGACTTCCATGGCCAAGCACCTTGCCGCTCTCAAACTCGTTGAATATCAGCCGCGCCGCGGCTGTCGCCTTACCGACGACGGAACCCAGCTTGCAATTCGAATGGTGCGACGGCACCGGCTCATCGAGACGTTTCTCGAGCGGGTTCTCGGGTACGACTGGAGCGAAGTGCATGCGGAAGCCGAGAGGCTCGAGCACGCGGTCACCGACCGGTTCATCGAGCGAGTCGATACACTTCTGAACTACCCGGACCATGACCCCCACGGCGATCCGATTCCGGCGGCCGGCGGTGAGCTCGCCGCCGCGCACGCGGTTTCACTCTGCGAGGCTCCGATTGACGTGCCTTTACGGGTTGTGCGGGTTCTCGACGACAGCCCGAGATTTCTCGGACTTATGAAGCGCTACGAGCTTCTCCCGGGCGCATTCTGTCGCGTACTGCCGAACGAAGAAGCGAGCGATACGATAAGCGTGCGCTACGAGGCGGATGAGCCAGGTAACACGCGTGATGTCTCCCTTTCCAACGACGCAGGCGGGCGAGTGCTTGTGGTGCCCGTGGATATCAACGCCGACCTCTGACAGGCCGTGCCCGCGCGTTGCGGTGGGTGGCTGACAGGCGCACGCTCGCGCGTTGCGGAGGGTGGCTGACAGGTCGCGCTCGCGCGTGGCGGAGTGTGGCCGCGAGATCAGCAATCCCGTACACACAAGAAAGCCGCGCCCTGGTGTCGGGCGCGGCTCATTGGTACCGACTGCGAACGCAGCCTGTTACTGTATGCGGATTAGTCCATTTCCTCGATCGCGCTCTCCGCGACGCTCTGCATTTCGGCCGCCGCGTCGGCAGGGCTCACATTGTCCGCGAGAACCTCGTTCATCGAAGGCAGCATTGCGTCCCAGTTCGCGCGCATTTCGCGTGCCGCCGGCTGTGGCACACCGTTAGCCATGGCTTCGGCCGAGCTGGAAAGCACCTCATCTTCGGTGATCTGCTCGTGCTCGAGTGCACTGTTGAGCCCCGGAAGGCGGGTAAGCTCATCGGCCATTTCAAGCTGGTTTTCTTCGTTTGTCGCCCAGTTCATGAACTCACCGATAGCGTCCCTGAGGTCGCCTTCCACGGTGTCGGCCATCATGAAGTACTTGCCGCTGGTGTAGGGTTTCGGGTCTGAGCCCGTCTCGGAGACCGTTGGCAGAGGCGCAATACCGAGATCGTCGCCGAGCGCCTCCTCGTATTCACTGAGCGAGTAGTCGCCGTTGATAACCATGGCTGCGTTACCTTCCTTGAACAGCGTATCCATGGTGCCGTAATCGGCCTCGACGGGGGTTATTTCGTGTTCGTGAGTCAGGTCATGAAGGAACTGGAGCGTATCCTCCATTTCGGGGGTGTCGAGGGTTGGGGTAACACCATCTTCGGCGAACACCGAGCCGTCGAATCCACCGAGCCAGGGTACAAGCCAGAACGGCTCGGTCATGTTGTAGGCGAGGCCGTAGGTTTCGCCGGAGGTATGCTCCTCGGCGATCGAGATCATTTCATCGGTGTCCTCGGGTGCTTCCTCGACCATAGACTTGTTATACAGCAGCATGAGGTGGTTGCCGCTCGAGACCGGCATGCCGTAGACCTCCTCGTTCATGACAACAGGCTCGATATAGTCGTCGACTTCGTAGAGATCGTCGATCGGCTGGATAATCCCGGCCTCGGTGAACGGGCCCGCGTGGTCGTTTACCGTCCACAGCAGCTCCGGCGCCTCGCCGGCGATCGCGCCGGTCTGAAAGTCTTCGCGAAGCTCCTCGGTGCCCTTCTGGACAACGTTTATAGTAACGTTCTCATTTTCTTCCATGTAGCGTTCGGCGAGGCTTTCGACGAACTGATACGCTCCTTCGGCTTCACCTTCCTGGGTCCACAGGTCGAACTCCACCGTGTCGTCTGCGACCTCTTCTTCGCCGCAGGCGGCAAATAGAAACAATGCGGCGATCAGAAGAACGCCGGCACGAACGATATGCATGCTTTTCATTATTCACTCCTTATTGAATTGTAAACGGGTTTAGCATGAGGCCGTCTCAGTGATCTGTCAATAATTTTTTCGGGTTGCGGCCGGAAGTTTGCGAAATCTTGCGTTGCACCTGCGACACGACTACAGACCTAAACAGGTTTAGTGAGCCCGTTTCCGTCGAAATACGCGGTTTTTTTTGCAAGATCGATGTAAATCCCTCGGCTACCGGCAAAACAGTTTGCATACTCTTGCAAAACCCGGCGATGCCCCCGATACTGATTCCGTCTATGAAGCGTATTTCGCTCACACGCATCGCTCAGGAGGCCGGCGTATCGGTTTCCACCGTCTCCCGTGTCGTCAACGGTGAGCCGGGTATTGCCGAGACAACCCGTGAGCACGTCCGTACGGTCATGCACCGCCTCGGCTACCACGCGCGGCCCGAGCGGATTATCACACTTCTTCTGACCGACTCCGACGAGAACGTGTTCCGAAATACGTTCTTCCTCCGCGTTGTGCGCGGGGCGAACCGCTGCGCTGTCGAGCACGGCTACCACCTTATGGTCTCCTTCTGCTCCGACGGCAAGGATCAGGCGGGGTTTCTCGAGTCGCTCGTGCCCGCCTGGATCAGCGAAGGGCTTATTCTCACCTCTATCGAGCGGGGCGATCGCTCGGTCGAGTATCTCAGCGAGCAGAACGTTCCCTTCTGCGTTATCGGGCGTCCCGAGAACACATCCCGGCTACTATGGGTGGACAACGACAATTTTCAGGCCATGTACAACGCGGTCGGCGAACTCATCGACCGGGGAAACCGGGAGATCGCCTTTATCGGCGCTGACTGGTCTCGCACGTATATCGGCGACCGTTACGACGGATACCGACAGGCGCTGCGCCGGCGCGGATTCACCCTTGACCCGGCCTTATGCGAACCATCGGCGGACGATGCGCACGGCTTCGGCTCGGCGGAAGCCCTTGGCTACGAGCGGGCGAAACGGGTGCTAGCGCGGGCGAATCCCGACGCAATCGTCGCCACCGACGACATACTCGCCTTAGGGGCGCTGCGGGCGCTCCGGGAGGCGGGGCGCGAGGATATTGCCTTGCTCGGGGTCAACAACTCTCCGCATGTCGAAAACGAGACGGTCTCAATATCGTCCATTGAAACAAACGCCGAGATCCTCGGATATTCGGCCGCCGAACTGCTCGTCGACGCGGTCGAAGGGCGCATATCGGCGCCGGCGCATCGAATCGTGGAAACCGAAATCGTTCACCGGGAGTCAACTTCGCCCGGAAGCCCCGGCCGGCACGCCCCCGCGTAGCAGTGGCGAAGCGCCTCACCACCGGTCCAGACCGAGTTAAGCGGCACCTCGCGCCAGCGCGGCGCGTCGGGACTCTCAATAATGTGGAACAGACCCGCCCGCGCGAGCGAGGCGAGATTTGCGAAATCGTTGATCGTGGCGCGTCCCGGCTCGGTCTGTTCCCACGGCACGTGCGCGATCATCGCGTAGCGAGCGCGCGCGAGGTCCACCAGCGCCGGAGACGAGGGAATCGGCTGATCGAAGGTGTCCGGTGGTACCGAACGGAAATCCGCCTGGGCAGATTCTATCCAGCCGCCTTCGGATGTGCGAAACCGCGAAAGTCGTCGTTCAAGGTCCGACACTGCCTCGAGGCGGCTGCGGTCCTCCTCCGCGCGCACCGTATGAAGAAGCATAAGCGCGCCATAGTCGCCGAGGAATTCGCTGCTTCCCGCGTGCCCGTCGAGGCTCGCGTGGGCTATCCGCTCCCCGGAATCGTGCCGCGAGGTGAGCTCCTCGGCTATTTCGTTTCCACGGGCGCTCCATTCCGGGCGGGCGAGAAGGCGTCCGGCTATCACGAGCGCTGTGGCGGCGAGCGCGTTCCAGCTGGTAACCACCTTGGTGTCGGTGAACGGTTGTCGGCGTTCGGCGCGCGCCGCGCGCAGCGTTTCCAGGGCTTCGTCGAGGGGAGCGTGGCTTTGCGGAAAAACATCAACCTTGGAGACCAAATGAACTCTGCCCTCGAAGTTGCCGCCCGGCGGCAGCTCGAAGGTCTCGCGAAACGCATTCCACTGAGTATCGCTGAGGAGCGAGCGGATTTCGTCTTCGCTCCACAGGTAGGTCGCCCCTTCCTTGTGGTCGGTGTCTGCGTCGTGGGCGCTCACGTAGAGCGCGCCTCGGAGGCCGTGCGTATCCTCGCGGAAGGTTTCCTCGAGACAACGGACGACGCCTTGGGCCACCCGTTCGTATTCGGATGAGTTAAAGTGGTAGGCTGCCGCCGCGTAGCTCCAAAGCAGCAGCGCCTGATCGTAGAGCATTTTTTCGAAGTGCGGTATGGTCCACTCGCGGTCGACGCAGTAGCGGAAAAACCCGCCTTGGAGGTGATCGTGAAGTCCCCGCGAGGCCATGCGGTCGAGAATCGCGCGCGACATATCCGCGAGTCGCGTATCGCCGGAGGCCGCGTGGGCGTAGAGCATCCACAGAAGTGTGGAGTGGGGCGGAAACTTCGGGCCGGGGCCGAAGCCGGCCCACTCGGTATCCACGACCCTCGAAAGCTCGGTAGTCAGTCGGTCGATATCGTTATTGCCGGGTTTTATATCGTCGAGGCTAATGCGCTCGTCCATGCGGATTTCCCCCGGAGCGCCGGCCGCCGCTCCGCCACCCGCGCCCGCGGCGCCGCCGCGGCCTTTCGGCTCGTAGACTCCGAGTTTATCCTTCTTCTCGTCGTAGAACGCGCGCACCCGGTCGAGAACCTGGTCGAAGCTCATCATACTCGCCGCGCGAGGGTCATCGGGCGCCGGCGAATACGTCATCGCGAAGAACGTTTCCTGATTCGGGCTCAGGAACGCGTTCAGCGGCCAACCGCCCTGACCCGTGGTCTCCACGAGGAAACTCATAAGGTATTGGTCGATGTCCGGGCGTTCCTCCCGATCGACTTTTATGCTTACGAAGTCGCGGTTGAGCCGGTCGGCGACCTCGGGATTGCTGAAGGCGCCGTCGGCCATGACATGACACCAGTGGCAGGTGGAGTAGCCCACCGACACGAATACGACAAGATCGTGCTCGCGGGCGTACTCGAACGCCTGCGCGCTCCACTGCTGCCAGTGCACCGGATTATCCGCGTGCTGGCGGAGGTAGGGAGAGCTCGCGCGGTCGAGCGCGTTGCGCCTCGGATCGAAGAACAGGGAACGGGAATCAGACGTGTCGGACATAACGCTGTGGTAACTCCTTATCGCGCGTCGTGATCGGCGGCACCCGGCGGACGAGCCGACGGCACGCGCCCCGCGCCGCCGCAGCCTTGAGCGGCCGCTATAAACCGCCTGCGCTACCCGCGCGAGGCTGCGCTGGCGGCCCCCATAGTCGAAAGGGATCGCTTCAACCGGCCGCACCCCGCCGGCCCACCGCCTCAAGGGTTTGCCTCAACCGGCCGCACCCGGTCGGCCCACCGCCTCAAGGGTTTGCCTCAGCCGGCCGCACCCCGCCGGCCCACCGCCTCAAGGGTTTGCCTCAGCCGGCCGCACCCCGCCGGCTTGCCCAAGCTCGTAACTAAAGAGTACGATCGCGCAAAAGGATTCGGCAAACTCATGAGACATCCGCTGCATTGGTGGCGCACGATTCCCCCTCTTATTCTGTTCCTGCTTCCGGTGGGGCTCGGCGCCCACCCGCACGTGTTTGTCGACAGCCGCGTTATCGCGGATTTTAACGGAGGGGAGCTTTCGCATGTCACCGCGCACTGGACCTTCGACCGGTTTTTTACCCACTCGGTGCTTCGCGACTTCGACCTCGACATGTCGGGCGAGTATTCAAAGGCTCAGATAGAAGAGGTGCGAAGGGGCGCGTTCGAGAATCTCGAGCGCCATAACTACTTCATCTATGTGAATGTCGACGGCGAGGATATCGCGTCAAACAACCCGAGGAACTTCGACGTAACCCTCGACCGGAACGACCAGCTCGTCTACACGTTCGAAATACCCGTGGGCGTCGACGTGCGAGGCGGGGGAGTCACCGTCGAAGTAGCGATGTACGACGAGGAATACTTCGTCGATATGGTCTTCGCCGATGATTACCTCGTCGTAGACGGGTCGACGAACGTCGATCTCGATCACACGATCGAGGATTCGGTATACGACACCGGGATCTGGGGGCCGATGATCCGCGAGCGGGTAGTTATGGATATTAACGGGGTTCGTTGAAGGCTCGAGTACTGTTCACCACTCTGGTGTTTTTCGTAAGCGTGCATTATAAAGAAGCGATCGTTGCATTGGCAGCGAAATCGGCACATCGTGTTACCGGACGCGTAAGTTTCCCCTGGGCAAAGGCTTAGGCGTCACTTAACACCAGAGTGGTGAACAGTAAGGAAGGCTCGCAAAGCCCTTGCCGCCGGCGCAGGGCGCGCCGAGGGCACGGTGAAGCGGCGGACTTGGCCGGCGCCCGCGCCGGCGCCGGGCTGCACCCGCGCCGGGCGCGGGCGCCTTTTTGCCTTACCGCTCGTACACTCCGACGATGCGGTTCATGCCGAGAATATGCGGCTCGGCGCGCTCGAGAAAATCCCACATCGTGAGTCCCGGCTCGAGTCCCAGCTCCCGGTCGACCGCGAGCACCCAGAAAAAGTAATGATGCGGTCCGTGCCCCTCCGGCGGCATCGGGCCTCCGTAGCCCTGTTTGCCAAAATCGGTTATACCCGATACGCCCTCGGCAGTTCCCTCCTCGACACTTTGCGCCGACCCCGGTATGTCGTACAGCACCCAGTGAACGAACCCGTAGGTGGCGGGTTTCACAAGCGGCGCATCCGGATCGTGGCAGATAATCGCGAACGACTTCGTGCCCTCCGGCGGATTGGACCAGACAAGCTCGGGCGAAACATCCGCTCCCTCTCCGGTGTGCCGAGCCGGAATACTCCCGCGTGACTCAAACGCAGGGCTCGTTACGCTCATCTGCGATAGCGCGAATCCCATAGACACCTCCTTGCTTTCGACTTCAGTTTCCCACATAGAGTATCAGACCGCAGCGAGCTCGCGGCAAGCGCCGGCAGGGAATTGGTGGGACTGG